>JBILDT010000013.1:0-16446 GCA_044352485.1 Candidatus Nanopelagicaceae bacterium | reverse complement strand
GATGGTAAAGCAAAAGAAGCGCTTGAAGCTTTTGCAAAAGCTACAGAAGAATTCAATCCACGTGCTGATTTAGCACAGAGAGCGAGGGCATAGTCATGAGTAATGAAGAACATTCAGATGATGAAGCCGTATATGTAATTTCAATTGCGTCACAACTTTCTGGAATGCATCCGCAAACTTTGCGGCAATACGATCGCATGGGCTTAGTTTCACCAGGTCGCGCATCAGGTAGGGGTCGTAGATATTCATTGCTCGACATTGCATCGCTGCGAAATATTCAGCGCCTTGTAGGTGAAGGCATAAACCTTGCAGGAATAAAACGCATTATGGAATTGGAATCAGCCGTAGCTTCTATGGCGCTGGAAGTTGCAAAGCTACGCACCGAAGTTGATGCGTTAATTGAAGCCAATCCACCAAAATCTTTGGTGCGAAAAGGTAAGCAAACAATCGTGGTTTATAAGGAAGAGGGCTAAGGTTCACGCATGAATTCACGCGATAAATTGAAAGAAGAAATCTTAACTAAGGCCGTTGTTCACGGAAAAGTAATTTTATCTTCAGGCAAAGAAGCCGATTACTACGTTGATCTTCGTCGCGTAACACTTGATTCTGTCGCAGCTCCTCTAGTTGGCGAAGTAATGCTTGATTTAACTAAAGATTTAGAATTTGATGCTGTCGGTGGTTTAACTCTTGGTGCCGACCCAGTGGCAACAGCGATGATGCATGTTGCAGCAAGCAAAGGCCGAAACTTAGATTCATTTGTAGTTCGCAAAGCAGAAAAAGCACATGGGCTACAGCGTCGAATCGAAGGACCTGATGTTAAAGGCCGCCGCGTCCTTGCAGTTGAAGATACATCCACAACAGGCGGTTCAGTAATGACTGCAGTTGAAGCTCTTAAAGAAGCTGGCGCAATCGTTGTTGGTGTTGCAGTAATTGTTGAACGCGGCGCTGCACCACTTATTGCAGAAAATGGTTTGAAGTACTTAGCGGCCTACCAACTTACAGATTTAGGGCTCTAGCCTTTTCCCTCTTTACGTTCTTTATATATCCCGTTGAAAAGCGGCAAAAGCGAGATCAATACAATTAATCCAACAATTGGATACAAATATTGATTTACTGATCCTTTGATGACATCTCCAAGCAGATAACCAATTCCAATTGCAACTTGAGTCCAAATAATTGCCCCGATTGCATTCCAAGTTGAAAATAATTTACGATCTAGATTTGTAACTCCACAGACTGGATTAATCAGGGTGCGGGCAAATGGAACAAAGCGCCCAAAAACTAAAGCCTTACGCGGGCCGTATTTAATTAACCACTTCTCAGTAGTAGCAACCATTTTTTGATTAAAGAATCTAGTGTTCGGCCGATCAAAGAACTTTCTGCCAAATTTTTTACCGAACCAATATCCAACTTCGCCACCAACGATTGCGGCGATGGGCGCCAGTGCAAATAGAAGTGGTGCCGATAGTTTGGCGTCGCCTAAAATCGCAGCCCCAGTTCCAGAAGCTGCAATTCCGGCCAGGAATACGACCTCGCCCCCTGGGAAAATCAGGCCAATCAACAGCCCAGTTTCCATAAAAATAATAGCGAGTACGCCAATTAATCCAAGGCTAGAGACAACCGTATGGGCATCGAGCAGGTCAGATAAGTTCATTGTGGGGTTAGGTTATCTGGTCGCCTAACCTAACCTAAGCTAAATTGAGCGTAATTAATCTTTGGAATACCTATTTATTTGCATCTCCCAGCGGTTCTATGTGTAATCTTTCGACCTCATGGGTTCAACGACGCACACATATAGGAGATCTTCGTGGAAAATCTGGTCCAAGTAACTGGTTCCAACCTGACCTACGTTTATGTAGTTCTGGGTATTTCGTTAGTGGCACTAGCCATTGCATACGCTCTTCGCGCTCAAGTCTTAGCCGCGAATGAGGGAACTGAGAAAATGAAGGAGATTGCCGCCGCCGTTCAAGAAGGTGCAGCCGCATATCTAAACCGTCAATTTAAAACCCTTTCCTATTTTGTAGGAATTGTTTTCTTCTTACTTTTCGCATTACCTGGTGAATTTGAAATTCGCTTAGGCCGTTCAATCTTCTTCTTATTAGGTGCACTGTTCTCTGCAGCCGTTGGTTACAACGGAATGTGGCTTGCGGTTCGCGCAAACGTTCGCGTTGCAGAAGCAGCCCGCCAGAAGTCAGCAGCTAATGCGGTAAAGATCGCTTTCCGCACCGGCGGTGTTGTTGGTATGACTACAGTCGGATTAGGACTTCTTGGCGCATCACTTGTTGTAGCTATTTACCGAGAAAATGCACCAGCAGTTCTTGAAGGCTTTGGTTTTGGTGCCGCAATGCTTGCGATGTTTATGCGCGTTGGTGGCGGAATCTTTACAAAGGCAGCAGATGTCGGAGCTGACCTAGTAGGAAAAGTTGAACAAGGAATTCCGGAAGATGATCCTCGTAACCCAGCGACAATTGCTGACAACGTAGGAGATAACGTCGGTGACTGCGCCGGTATGGCCGCAGATCTATTCGAATCATATGCAGTAACACTTGTTGCAGCTCTGATTCTTGGTAAAGCAGGCTTTGGTGATGCGGGCTTAATTTTCCCTCTCATCGTTCCAGCAATCGGTATTGTCACAGCGATAATCGGAATCTTTATTACTCGACTTCGCCCAACAGATAAGTCAGCAATGCAAGCAATCAACCGCTCATTCTTCTTATCAGCAATAATTTCTGCTGTTCTAGTTGCATTCGCAACATATACATATTTGCCATCATCACTAATGCAAATGTCAGGTCTGACTCCTGAAGCAGCAGCGGTTGATGTAAATCCACGCGTTCTAGCAATTGGTGCGGTTCTAATTGGAATCGTTCTTGCCGCAGCAATTCAACTATTGACTGGTTTCTTTACCGAAGTTGGTAAGCGTCCAGTAAACGATGTTGCAGCTTCATCAAAGACCGGTGCAGCAACAGTAATTCTTGCTGGTATCTCAGTTGGTTTTGAATCAGCTGTTTACTCTGCACTATTGAT
Organism: Candidatus Nanopelagicaceae bacterium; assembly: GCA_044352485.1. GTDB lineage: Bacteria > Actinomycetota > Actinomycetes > Nanopelagicales > Nanopelagicaceae > AAA044-D11. Next base: position 13,419 of record JBILDT010000013.1, on the reverse strand, counting down.
TGCAGCCTCAGTATTCGGCGCATTCTTGCTTGGCGGTGGATCAATCGTTCTTTCACTATTCGCAGTAGCGCTCGCCGGAACTGGCCTTCTAACAACAGTAGGCGTGATTGTTGCAATGGATACCTTTGGTCCAATTTCAGATAACGCGCAAGGAATTGCTGAAATGTCTGGCGATGTAAAGGGCGAAGGCGCACAAATTCTTACTTCACTAGATGCAGTTGGTAATACAACAAAGGCAATCACAAAGGGAATTGCAATTGCTACTGCAGTTCTTGCAGCGACAGCGCTCTTTGGTGCATTTACTGATGCAATCAAGGAAGCTGTTCACAAAGCTGTTGGCGACGCAGAAGTTGCACTTCAGTATCAAGGAATTCTTGATGTTGCCGATCCACGCAACTTAGTCGGTTTAATTATCGGCGCAGCAGTTGTATTCATGTTCTCAGGTCTTGCAGTTAACGCAGTTTCAAGAGCGGCCGGAGCAGTTGTTCATGAAGTTCGCGAACAATTTAGATTGCACCCAGGAATTATGAAGGGAACAGAGAAGCCAGAATACGGTCGCGTTGTTGATATTTGCACCCGTGATTCACTTCGCGAATTGGTAACACCAGGGCTGCTTGCAGTAATGGCACCAATCGCAGTTGGTTTTGGTTTAGGCGTTGGCGCACTTGGCGCATACCTTGCTGGCGCAATCGGAACCGGAACTTTGATGGCGGTATTCCTATCTAACTCAGGTGGTGCATGGGATAACGCAAAGAAGATGGTTGAAGATGGAAACCACGGCGGTAAGGGATCTGATGCACACCACGCAACAATTGTTGGTGACACTGTTGGCGATCCATTCAAAGATACTGCCGGACCTGCAATTAACCCATTAATCAAAGTTATGAACCTTGTTGGCCTGCTTGTGACTCCAGCAATTGTTGGGTTTGCACTCGGTGACAACACCGACTACTCAATGGCAATCGCCTTGGTTGCAACTTTGATAATTGTTTATGCATTGATTCGCAATCGTCGCGCATCAACTAGCATCTCCTAAACAATTAAATAGTTAGGAAGTTCCCCAAAAGATTATGGGCATAAAACTTGTAATCGTAGAATCTCCCGCGAAGGCGCGCAAAATTGGCGGCTTCCTGGGAGATGACTACGTCGTCGAAGCATCGGTTGGGCATATTCGCGACCTGCCTCAACGCGCTGCTGATATTCCAAAGGAATACAAGAAGATTGCCTGGGCTAAAGAGGGCGTAAATATTGAAGAGGGCTTTGAGCCGCTTTATGTAATTAATCCAGATAAGAGAGCGAAAGTATCTGAATTAAAGGCTCTGATGAAAGATGCTGATGAATTAATTCTGGCAACGGACGAGGACCGCGAGGGCGAAGCAATTGCCTGGCACTTGATCGAAGTTCTTCGACCAAAAATTCCAATTCGCCGAATGGTCTTTCATGAAATTACAAAGGAAGCGATTCAAAAAGCTGCAAATGAAACTCGAGACCTTGACTATCGATTAGTTGATGCCCAAGAAACTCGCCGAGTTCTAGATCGCCTCTATGGCTATCGCCTCTCACCAGTTTTGTGGAAAAAAGTAATGCCACGAATTTCAGCTGGCCGCGTGCAATCTGTTGCAACTCGATTAATTGTGGAACGCGAACGCGAACGCATGGCTTTCATTTCATCAAAATGGTGGGATTTAACGGCGCAGTGCGAAGCCGGCTTTAACGCCAGATTACTTTCGCTCGACGGTAAAAGAGTCGCGGCAACAAATGACTTTGATGCAAACGGTGGGCTAAAAGAGAAATCAATCGCAAACATTTTGTTATTGGATGAAGCGGGCGCCAATGAATTAGTTCAAAGCCTTACCGGTAAAGCTTTAACTGTTAAATCAACAGAAGAATCCCCAAGGACCGAACGACCAAAGGCTCCATTTACAACATCAACAATGCAGCAAGATGCAGGATCAAGACTTGGTTGGGGAGCCCAGTTAACAATGCGAGTTGCGCAACGGTTGTACGAAAATGGCTACATCACATATATGCGAACCGACTCCGTAACTCTTTCTCAGAGCGCAATTGAATCTGCAAGAAGTTCTGCAAAATCTTTATACGGTGCTGATTACATTCCCGCAACGCCACGTGTTTACGAAGGAAAATCAAAGAATGCGCAGGAAGCCCACGAAGCAATTCGTCCAGCAGGTGAAACATTTAGAACACCAGGTGAATTGGCACCAGAACTTTCTCGCGATGAATTCTCGCTTTATGATTTGATTTGGAAGCGCACAATTGCCTCTCAAATGTCTGATGCCAAAAAAATGCAGATGCGCGTTGACTTTGATGTGGAAACTAAAACTGGTGGCGCTGCAATATTTAGAGCGAATGGTTCTGTTGTTACCTTCCCTGGATTTTTAGCTGCATACGAAGAAATTGTTGAAGATAAATCTGGGGAAGATGAAGCAGCAGAAAGCGATAAGAGATTGCCAGCAATGTCTGTTGGTGATTCGATTAAGGTTTCTAACTACATCTGCGAAGGCCACGAAACTAAGCCACCTGCTAGATATACCGAGCCAACTCTGGTTAAAAAGCTTGAAGAGTTAGGTATTGGACGTCCATCAACTTTCGCATCAATCATGAGCACAATTCAAGATCGCGGATACGTTGCTAAACGCGGCCGAGCTCTTGTTCCTACCTTCCTGGCATTTTCAGTTACCGGATTATTAGAACAGCACTTCGGAAAGCTAGTTGATTACGAATTCACTGCTTCGATGGAAGAAGATTTAGATCGAATTGCAAATGGCGAAGAGGATCGCATTACTTGGCTAACTAAGTTCTTCTTTGGCACTGAAGGAAACCCTGGTCTAGAAGCACTTGCCGCTGATTTAGGCGCGATTGATGCCCAACAAATCAACACCATGAAAATGGGTGAGGATATTGAAATTCGCGTTGGTCGGTATGGTGCATATATTCAAAAAGGAATTGGCGATGATCGCAAGTTTGCAAACATTCCAGAGACCATGGCGCCGGATGAACTTACACTTCAAGTAGCAATAGATTTATTAGCTCAACCATCTGGCGAACGCGAACTCGGTGTTCATCCAGAAACCAACCTGCCGTTGTTAGCAAAGTCTGGAAGATTTGGTCCATATATAACTGAGGTTTTTCCAGAACCAGAAATGGTTGTTGATAAGAAGACGGGCGAGCTTAAGAAGCCGCGTAAGAAGAAAGATGCACCAAAACCAAAGACCGCATCACTTCTTTCAACAATGACTCTAGATACGATAACAATTGACGATGCCTTGAAATTGATGTCACTTCCAAGAACTCTTGGTGACTATGAAGAAGTTCCAATCACTGTTCAAAATGGTCGCTATGGACCTTATATGACTCATGGAAGTGATTCTCGAACCTTAACTTCAGAGGATCAATTATTTGCAATTACATTAGATGAAGCTATTGAACTTTATAAACAGCCAAAGGTCCGTCGGCGAGGTGTTGCAAAGCCTCCATTAAAAGATTTAGGAATCGATCCAGCAAGCCAGAAACCTGTTCTAGTAAAAGATGGTCGATTCGGCATCTACATAACTGACGGCGAAACAAATGCAACGCTTCGTCGTGGCGATAACGTTGAGTTTTTAACTCTAGAACGCGGACTTGAATTGTTAGCAGGTCGACGTGCTTGGGAAATCGAAAATGGTGGAGCTAGCCGAGTTAAGAAGAGCAGCAAACGTGCTAAGAAAGCCGCCCCATCTCTAACCAAGAACACAGTTAAAGCCACAGGTAAGGCAAAAAGTAAGAAAAAAGCGGCTACAGGTAAGGGTAAAGCCGCAACCACTTCGGCATAAGTAGGCTTAGCTCATGCCTAATTCACTTCCATATCCTGGCGCACCCGCAGGAACCGAGAGTAGAAGTGTTTTAGCTATCCCCGCATTTAGAAAATTATGGAATTCAATGGCCTTCTCTTCTTTTGGAGACTGGCTTGGTCTGCTTGCAACAACGGCTATGGCGCTGGAACTTTCAGATGGTGATTATTCAAAAGCAAACTTTGCAATCGCAGGTGTATTTATTGTTCGCCTATTACCAGCGGTAATTCTTGGTCCGATAGCTGGGGTCTTTGCAGATCGTTTTGATCGCAGACGGCTAATGATTTTCTGTGACATCTTTAGATTTGCACTTTATCTTTCGATTCCTTTAGTTGGAAATTACTTCTGGTTGTATACCGCAACGATTCTGGTCGAATGTTTTACACTCTTCTGGTCTCCAGCAAAAGAAGCAACCGTTCCCAATATGGTTCCCAAGAATAAATTAGAGAGCGCTAATCAAGTTTCGCTATTGGCCGCATACGGAACCGCGCCAATTGCCGCGATTGTTTTCTCGCTGCTAGCTTTGGTATCGGTTGGAACAACAAGTATCTTGCCTGCCGAGTATTCATCAACCGCAGATTTAGCGCTATATATAAATGCAATATCTTTTCTCTACACCGCATGGATTGTTTATCAGTTACGGGAAATTCCAAAAGGTCCCGGAAAAAGCGGCGCAGCTAGCGAAAATATTGGAAAATCACTATTTGAAGGATTTAAATTTGTAAGTGGTTCAAAGATAATCCGAGGACTAATTTTTGGAATGCTTGGTGCATTCTTTGCAGCTGGCGCAGTGATTGGTTTAGCCAGAACATTTGTTGGCGATCTAAATGCCGGAGATGCTGCCTACGGAATTCTCTTTGGCGCGGTATTTACCGGATTAGCACTTGGAATCTGGCTAGGGCCAAAGGTTTTTGCTCAGTTCTCTCGCAGAAGAATTTTTGGCGCAACGCTAACAATTTCATCCTCCTTCTTAATTCTTTTATCTCTTATGACAAACCTGGTTCTTGCAATTTTTATTACGGTTCTACTCGGAGCATTTGCCGGAATTTCTTGGGTAACTGGTTTCACAATGCTTGGACTTGAAGTCGCTGATGAAGTCCGCGGTCGAACCTTCGCCTTCGTCCAATCTTTGATTCGAGTCTCTCTAGTTCTTGTTTTGGCAATTGCGCCATTAGTTGCTGCAGCAATTGGACGCCATACCTATGAATTTGAAAATTTTGAAGTTACCTACAACGGCGCTGCATTCACAATGTTTGGTGCTGGAATTATTGGGGTAATTGTTGGAGTTATTTCTTATCGCACAATGCGCGATCGCCCAACAGTCTCGCTCTGGTCAGATATCGTCGCAGCAAGCCGGGGTGAACTTGGTGGAATCACCGGCACTACACATAACGGAATCTTTATCTCATTTGAAGGTGGCGAAGGTTCTGGAAAATCCACACAGACTCAATTATTAAAAGAGTATTTGGAATCAACCGGTAAAGAAGTTCTGCTGACTCGCGAACCAGGTGGAACACCGCTTGGAAAGCGCCTGCGCGAAATTCTTCTAGATACTGAAACCGGAAATATTTCTCCAAGAGCTGAAGCTCTCTTATATGCAGCAGATCGCGCAAACCATGTCTACTCATTAATTCAACCAGCGCTTAGCTCAGGAAAAGTTGTTATAACCGATCGGTATTTAGATTCATCTGTCGCCTATCAAGGTGCCGGTCGAATATTGCAGCCATCTGAAGTAGCGCGAATTTCTCGTTGGGCAACTGAAAATCTAGCGCCAACGCTGACTGTCGTTATGGACATCCCTGCAGAATTAGGAATTTCTCGACTTCGATCATTAGATCGATTGGAAGCGGAACCATTAGCTTTTCATGAGCGTATCCGACAAGAGTTTCTTAACATTGCCGGGTCGGATCCAGAGCGATATTTTGTGGTTGATGCGACTCAAGATAAAGCGAGCATCCATGAACAAATCATTGAACGCGTTCTGAGTTTGCCACAATTGAAGGAGAGCGCAGCCGAGAAGAAGCGATTTAGAAAATAGTGAGCGCTACTTCAGTTTTTGATAATTTAATTGACCAAGAACACGTTATTTCAATCTTGCAAGAAGCGGTTTCAGCAGCTTCTGATTCAACAAACCAATCACAAGAGATGACTCACGCCTGGCTCTTTACTGGTCCACCCGGATCTGGTCGAAGCAATGCCGCACTGGCATTTGCTGCTGCATTGGTCTGTAGAAATGGTGGTTGCAATGATTGCACTGATTGCAAAACCGCCACAACTGGAAGCCACGCAGATGTTGAGTTGATAAAAACCGAAGGACTTTCTATCAAGATAGATGAGGTGCGCGATTTAATTACCCGAGCCTCTTGGAGTCCTGCAGTTGGTAATTATCGTGTTGTGGTTATAGAAGATGCCGATCGGCTTACTGAATCTGCAGCTAGCGCACTACTAAAGGCGATTGAAGAGCCAGGCCTTAGAACTGTTTGGTTGCTCTGTGCACCAAGTTCTACAGATGTTCTGCCAACGATTAGATCTAGAACGCGAAGCTTAGTTCTGCGCACTCCTTCAATCGCGGCGGTCGCAAAGTTATTGGAGAAAGAGAAGTTTTCACCTGCGATGGCAGATTTTGCAGCACGAGTCTCACAAGGACATATCGGCCGAGCTCGACATTTAGCGAAGAGTGAAGAGGCAAGAACACGTAGACAAGCAATCTTAAAAATCTCCTTAATGATTACAGATATTGCATCTGCATTTAAAGCAGCGCAAGTATTAGTAGAAGCAGCAAAAGCAGAGGCGGAAGAAGAGGCTGAAAGACGCGACGATGTTGAAATTTCAGCGCTGAAAGAAGCTTGGGGACAACAAGGTTCAAAGCTAACCCAAGGTGGATCTAAAGCAGTTAAAGAGTTAGAGAAAGAACAGAAATCACGGACAACGAGAATGGTTCGGGATTATTTAGACCGCGCACTCCTTGATATCGCAACGCTCTATCGGGACATACTTTTAATTCAATCTAATTCACCAGACTCAATCATAAATACTGATTTGATTTCTGAAATGACAAAAATAGCCGAATCAACTGAGGCTGAAGCGACCCTGGCAAAATTAGAGGCGATTATGAGTGCGAGAACAAATCTCTCACACAATGCTGCTCCACTACTAACCATCGAAGCGCTGATGGTTCTGCTTAAATAATGTCAATAAAATATAAACCAATATTTCTAGCTTTAGGAATAGTTTTTGTATTTGGTGTTGTAATTCAGTTAACTAATAATGATTCTAAAGTTTGGACTATCAAAGATTACAAATCTCAGGAATTAAATTGGCGAGAGTGTTATGACGGTTTTGAATGTTCATCATTTAAAGTTCCAGTCGATTATGAAAAAATTGATAACCAGAGTTTCACTCTTAGAGCTCTGCGCCATAGCGCTTTAGATCAAGAGAATAAGCTAGGTTCCATATTGGTAAACCCTGGAGGCCCAGGCGGTTCTGCCATTTTTTATGCCTACAACGCCGAATCCATCCTCTCAAGCAAGATTAATCAGAGATATGACATTGTTGGCTTTGATCCAAGAGGCATAAATGAATCAGATGAAATTCGCTGCTTATCTGATGCCGAAGAAGATGTTTTTTTAAATGTAGATGCCAGTGATGGCAGGGCAGGCAGCATCGCGGCCTTATCCGTAATTTCTAAAGACTTTGCTGAAAAGTGCGCAAAAGCAGCAGGCCCAAAACTTGGACACTACAGCACTCTAGAAGCAGCAAAAGATATGGAAATTCTTCGAATCTTATTAAATGAGAAGAAGCTAAATTTTCTAGGAAAAAGTTATGGAACATATCTAGGAACTTTGTATGCAGCACTTTACCCAGAATCAGTTGGAAGAATGGTTTTAGATGGTGCAGTATCGCCAAATGTTTCAATGCGCGAACAACAACTTGCTCAAGCCGTTGCATTTGATAAAGCCCTAAATAATTTCTTAGCAACCCAGAAAAGATTTAAACTTGCAGATATAAAGAGATTATTATCAGAAGCTGAGACTAATCCAATGAAAAGTTCTAATGGAAGAATCGCTAGCGAATCGATTGCAATCACTGCTATCGCAACAACTTTATATGATTCAGGAGCTGGTTGGCGAAACTTAAATAAGATGTTGGTGCAAGCAATTGTAAAACAGAATCCAACCGAAATATTTAAACAGGCAGATGCTTATAACAACCGAGATTCGGATGGAAATTACAACAGCAACCAGACAGATGTTTCGATAATTATCAATTGTTTAGATTGGGAAGAACCAAGGACCATTGAAGAAATGGCTTCCGATCGTGGCGAATTTATAGAAGCTGCTCCGATTTTCGGACCATATTTATATTTAGCTACACTGCCATGCAAATACTGGAAGAGCGAACCCCAACTTCCACCAGTGCCTTTAAAAAATATTGATACAACACCGGTCTTAGTAATCGGTGTAACAAATGATCCAGCGACTCCTTATGAATGGGCGCAGGACTTGGCGAAAGTATTCATCAATGGAAAATTATTGACCTTAAATGGCGATGGCCATACCGGCCACAATCAAGGGAATATTTGTATCGACTCGGTGGTGGATTCCTACTTTTTAACGGGGAAAATTGGTTCAAAACCCCTAATTTGTGCCAAAAGTGGTACTTAGCATCATTTGTTATACGGCATTATTTCCCCATGCGCCTAGACCATGTCTCATATGTAACATCACATGACCAACTTGCAGATACTGTGCAACGTCTTGGTTCTCGCTTAGGAAGTACATTTGTCGACGGTGGAGTTCACCCAAGATTTGGAACTCGTAACTTCACACTTCCATTACAAAATGGTCATTACATCGAAGTTGTTTGCCCGCTGGATCATCCAGCTGCAGATTCCTCACCATTTGGTAAAGCGGTTTCAAAGCGCGCTGCTGAAGGCGGAGGTTGGCTAACTTGGGTATTAGCTAGCGATGACATTTCACCTATCGAAGCTCGACTTGGTCGTCCTGCAGTTGATGGACATCGCAAGAAGCCTGATGGTAATGATTTATCTTGGAAGCAAATCGGAATCCTTGAACTCTTAAATGACAAGCAACTTCCATTCTTTATTCAATGGTTAACACTTTCACATCCTTCGACAGATGGAAAAGCTATTTCAAAGATTGTCAAAGTTGAAATTGCTGGAGATAAAAAAACTATCTCAGAGTGGATTGGTTCAGATTTAGAGAAGGCAATCGGAAGCGATATTGAAGTTATTTGGCTTGATCCATCTGAAAATGATGGAGATTCTGGAATTGTTGCAGTTCATCTCGCAACACCATCTGGAGTTATCAGACTAGATTAAGAGGCTGCAAGTGAGACTTAAAATTGCAGTCCTGATTGCAAAGTTTGCTGCCTTACTTTCTAAGAGAATTCTGCGCAGATCTGGGGAAACAATTTCTGGCCGCGTTCTATTGGCCCTATACCCAAGAGCCATTACGGAGCTTTCTAAGAACAAGAAGATAATCTGCGTTTCTGGAACAAATGGAAAAACATCGACCACCAAAGCCCTAGTTTCGATTATTTCTAAGCTCGGAACTGTTGCTACAAGCCCATCTGGTTCAAATCTCGAACGTGGAGCAGCCGCAGCACTTATGCAAAAATCAGATTTTGCCGTGCTAGAAGTAGATGAGCTGCACCTATCTCGAGTTATCGAAGAGGCAAAACCAAAGGTAGTACTGTTACTTAACTTAACCAGGGACCAACTTCATCGGATGCACGAAGTTAAAAGGGTTGCAGATAGATGGGCGAAGAGTGCAAGTGCGGCGCCCGGAACTCTCTTTGTAGGCGATGTTGATGATCCATTTGTAGCAGTGGCGCTAAATAGCGCTGTGCAGTCAAAGAGAATTTCTTTTGGTGGTCGCAAGCATCAAGACGGAGCAGTCTGCCCATCATGTGGAAAATATCTGAAGTGGGTGCGGAACAACTATAAATGCCCATGTGGCCTAACAAACTCTAATCCAGATGAAATTTTTGAAGCTGGCAGTGCAGCATTTAGAAATGCAACTATGGCCAATGTGGTTGGAAAATATCTTGGCGCGAAACCAATTGCTGTCGATGAGAAATTCTTAGAACGTAGCGTGGATCAAATACATAAAGGCGTTAAAGCAAATATTAGATTGACTAAAAATCCAGCATCATGGACCGAAGCGCTTAAATCCGTAACTGGCGATAATGCAGTTTTAATTGTGAATGCTCGCGAAGTTGATGGAATCGATACTTCTTGGCTCTGGGATATTTCATTTAGTGGGTTATCAGGGAAGCGAGTCGTAGTTTGCGGCGAACGTGCGCTTGATATCGCTTATAGATTGCATGTTGAAGGTATTGAGGCAGAGATAACTTCAAGTTTTAAGGATGCGATAAGTAAATTTGAATCTGGTGCAAGTGTCCAAGTTCTTGCGGCCTACACCGCCTTTCACGAGTTGGTGAACTCATGAGCCAGATAAAAATCGTCAGAATTCATAATGAGTTACTTGGAACTTATGGCGATCAAGGCAATGCCGAAGTTTTAGCTTTCCGGGCAAAGTTCCACGGAATTACTGCAAATATTGTTGATGTCACATATAACGATGACCTTCCAACCAATGGCGACATTTATCTATTAGGTGGCGCCGAAGATGCAGCGCAGTTGTTAAGCCTTGAGGCACTTCAAAGAGGAGATAATTTAAATATCCTGCATCTGGCTATCGAACGTGGCGCTGTAATTCTTGCAGTCTGTGCTGGTTTCCAAATCATTGGAAATAGATTCGTAGCAAATGGGCAGGAAGTTGATGGTCTAGGGCTATTAGATGTAATAAGTGTTCCTGGTGATAAACGCCTTGTTGGTGATATCAAAACAACTTCAAGCATTCTGGGTTTTGAATTAACTGGATTTGAAAATCATATGGGGCGCACAATATTGGGACCAACCGCGCAAGCTTTTGGAAAAGTGATTACCGGGCATGGCAATGGCGATAGTAAATATGATGGCGCGGTAAACGGAAATATCTTCGGCACATACATGCATGGCCCAATACTTGCTCGTAATCCTGAATTTGCAGATTTACTTTTGACGCGTGCAACAGGCCGCAAATACGCACAAATTACTGATCCACTAGCTTTGAAATATGCAACGTGGCGTCGCAAGGTGATTTAGTAGGTTACAATTAGCCAGTTGTTGCAACCGCAGCACTCCCCATAGAACCCTCTGATAAGAATCAAGGTTCACTTGCGAGTCTTAATCTTTGGCACCACGAGACACGCTTGATGTCTCGATTGGTATTTTTATGTCATTTAAAGATTTAGGTATTGCTCCTGCGCTCGTAGAAGCCCTGGATGCACAAGGAATCACTTCACCATTTCCAATTCAAAGCGCAACACTTCCTGATGCAATTAAAGGTCGCGATGTTCTAGGTCGCGGGCAGACTGGCTCTGGAAAAACTCTAGCTTTTGGTCTTGCGATGCTGACTCGCCTTGAAGGCCGCACAGCAAAGCCACATCGCCCACTTGGTTTGATACTTTCACCAACTCGCGAACTCGCAGTTCAAATCTCAGATGTTGTCGGACCACTTTCTCGCAAAGTCGGGTTAAGCACCCAAGTTGTTGCAGGCGGCCTTTCATATGTGGGCCAAATTAAAGCGCTACGTTCTGGCGTAACAATTCTTGTTGCAACCCCAGGGCGATTGATTGATTTAATTGAGAAGAAGCATGTAGTTCTAGATGAAGTTGCAATTACAGTTTTAGATGAAGCCGATCAAATGGCTGATATGGGCTTCTTGCCAGTTGTTAAAGATATTTTGGGTCAGACCAAGGACGATGGACAGAGACTTCTCTTTTCAGCAACACTTGATCGCGATGTAGATTCACTAGTAAAGCGTTTCCTAAAAGATCCAATCACACATTCACTTGAAAATGAAAAATCACGTGCGGCAGATATGTTGCACCACGTTTTGATTATGGATCAAGGCCATAAGGATTTAGTAGCAACACAGATTGCCGCCCGCGAAGGTCGCACAATTTTCTTCGTTCGCACAAAACATGGCGCAGATAAACTTGCCGAAAAGATGCTTCGCTCTGGAGTTCCAGTTGGCGTATTGCATGGCGGAAAGTCCCAAGGCCAACGCACTCGAGTATTAGCGGCCTTCAAAGATGGTCGCGCATCAGCTCTCGTCGCAACAGATGTAGCTGCTCGCGGAATTCACGTCGACGATGTTTCACTTGTAGTTCACGTTGATGCTCCTGCAGATCACAAGGATTATCTACACCGCGCAGGTAGAACAGCTCGTGCTGGTGCAACTGGAGTAGTTGTAACTCTCGCGACTCATAAGCAGAAACGTGGCATCTTTGGAATCACAAACCAAGCCAAAGTTAAATTAAATGAAGTTTATGTTCGTCCTTCTGATCCAGAATTAATTCGCGTTACAGGAGCACAAGAACCATCAGGTATTCCGGTAATTGTTGAAGCGGAAAAACCAGGGCGCAACGATCGTGGAAGTCGTGACCGAGGTGATCGTGGTGGATTCCGTCGTGGACACTCTGGTAATTTTAAAAAGCGTAGTGAAGGTGGCGGACGTGTTGGAGATAGCGAGAGAGAAAAACCTGTTCGCTCATTCCGTGGCGCAACACCAGAGAAGCCAAAGTATGAAGCTCGTCCAGCACGTACAGATCGTCCAGCACGTGCAGAACGCCCAGTTCGTGCAGAACGCCCAGTAAGCAGAGATCGAAACGATAAATTTGAAAAGCGCGGAAAGCCAGAACGCTCGTTTAGAGCTGACCGCCATCCAAAAGCTGAACGTTTTGAAAAATCAGATCGCCCAGTGAAGAAGAGTTATAAATCTGATTCCAGACCTGTGACTTCAACTTGGCGGGCAGATTCAGAGCAGATCGAGCGCACAGAAAAGCGCGAAGATAAACGTCCTGCCTTTAAAAAGGCTTCAGGTCCAAAAAAGTTTGCAAAGAAGGCGCCTGCTAAACGCGCACCGCTTCCTAAAGGAACTTTCAAAAAAGCTGGGCCAAAGAAAAATGTGGGTAAGTCAAAACCAAGAGTTAAGTGATTTTAACTTTTCTACCTTCGTAAAGCTTTGAAACCGCAATTGAAATAATCGTCATGACTGTTCCAAAAATTAGGCAGCCATTTAGAGATCCAGCTTTTGTTGGTGCCAGCCAATCAATCAAAATGGCTCCAACAAGTTGGCCCGCGATGTTTAGAATTGAAAAATTGAGAACTCCTAGATGCTTAATTATGTAGGCCGAAACGGCTACGAAAATTAAACCGGCAGCACCACCGGTATAAACCCAGAAATTACCTGGAAGCGGTTCGATTGTTGCACCAAGAGCGAGATCTACTGAAAGTGCAATTACAACCACGATAGCTCCACTTACGAAGTTCAACCACGCAGTAGCGAGCGGACGCTTTCCCACAACATTTACCCGGCCATTCATGCCTTGCTGAAAAGATGCAAACACACCAACAATCAGCGCGAATGTAAGAGGCAGAAATCTAAACTCTGAGTTTGTTAAGTCTGGGAAGACTGCAATTGCTACTGCAATTAAAGTC
>JBILDT010000079.1:0-4915 GCA_044352485.1 Candidatus Nanopelagicaceae bacterium | reverse complement strand
ACCACAATATGTAATTGAGCGAATCGGAAAAATGTCTGGACCTGATGCAATTTATGTTGCAGGTGTTGGGCAACATCAAATGTGGGCATCACAATTTATTTCATACGAGAAGCCTCGCACTTGGCTTAACTCTGGCGGTCTCGGAACTATGGGTTACGCAGTTCCTGCTGCTATGGGCGCAAAAGTTGGCGCACCAGACACAACTGTTTGGGCAATCGATGGTGATGGTTGCTTCCAGATGACAAATCAAGAGCTTGTAACTTGCGCGCTAAATAATATTCCAATCAAGGTTGCAGTTATCAATAACGAAAGCCTCGGAATGGTTCGCCAATGGCAGACCCTGTTCTATAACGAGCGTTATTCAAATACCGAGCTTCACTCAAAGCGAATCCCGGATTTTGCGAAACTTGCAGATGCGATGGGTTGCGTTGGATTAACTTGTGATTCAACTGATGATGTAGATAAAACAATTGCTCAAGCGATGGAGATTAATGATCGCCCAGTAGTTGTTGATTTCAGCGTTCACCGCGATGCGATGGTCTGGCCGATGGTTGCTGCCGGAACTTCTAACGATGACATTGTTAATGCGCGTTCACTTGCGCCAATCTGGGATTCACAGGAGCTCTAAATGACACAATCACATCCAGACGCACCATCATCATCAGTTTCATTCTCAAAGACCCGCACGCTCTCGGTTTTAGTTGAGAACAGTCCTGGCGTTCTTGCACGAGTCTCTTCACTATTTTCTCGTCGTGGCTACAACATCGATTCACTTGCAGTTGGACCAACCGAGAATCCAGATTTCTCAAGAATGACAATTGTAATTAATGTTGAAGATCATGCTCTCGAGCAAGTAATTGCACAGTTAGATAAGTTAATCAATGTAATTAGCATTACTGAATTAGATCCCGTCATTTCAGTTCAACGCGAGCTTTTATTGGTAAAAGTATCGACTGATGAGAAGACCCGTTCCCAAGTTCTTGAGACCGTTCAACTTTTCCGAGCCAAAGTTGTTGATGTTGCACAAGATGCAGTGACAATCGAGGCCACCGGAAATACCGAGAAGATATCGGCCCTGCTTCGAGTCCTAGAGCCTTATGGCATCCTCGAGCTCATCCAATCAGGCTTAGTTGCGATGTCTCGAGGCTTAAAACCAGGCTCGATTTCAGAGGATAAGAAATAAAAAATAGGATTACCCAAGTAATCAACTAACAGAAATAGGAAGGTCAAACAAGTGGCAACCCAGTATCACGACGAAGATGCCGATCTAACAATTATTCAATCTAAGAAGGTTGCAGTAATTGGATACGGCTCACAAGGACATGCACACGCACTTTCACTTCGCGACAGCGGAGTAGATGTTCGAGTTGGTTTAGCAGAAGGTTCAAAGTCTCGTGCAAAGGCAGAATCAGAGGGACTCAAAGTTCTATCTGTTGCTGATGCAGTCAAAGAGGCAGATGTAATTATGTTGCTTGCACCAGATCACGTGCAACGTCACATCTACAACGATTCAATTAAGCCAAATATCAAACCAGGGTCTGCACTTTTCTTCGGCCACGGTTTTAACATTCGTTTTGGTTACATCAAGCCAGAAGCAAATATCGATGTTGCAATGGTTGCACCAAAGGGTCCTGGCCACTTAGTACGTCGTGAGTACACAGCAGGCCGTGGAGTTCCAGTTTTGGTTGCAGTAGAACAAGATTCAACAGGAAGCGCTTGGCCATTAACACTTTCATATGCCAAGGCACTCGGTGGACTTCGTGCGGGTGGAATTCTTACAACCTTCACCGAAGAGTGCGAGACCGACTTATTCGGCGAGCAAGCAGTTCTCTGCGGTGGTGCTTCACAACTAGTTCAATATGGTTTTGAAACTCTTATCGAAGCTGGATACCAACCTGAAGTTGCATACTTCGAATGTCTGCACGAACTCAAGTTAATTGTTGACTTGATGTACGAAGGCGGAATTGCAAAGCAACGCTGGTCTGTATCTGATACTGCTGAATACGGCGATTACATTTCAGGTCCACGCGTTATTGATGCCAGCGTTAAGGCGAACATGAAGGCAGTTCTTGCTGATGTTCAAAGCGGAGCATTTGCTAAGCGCTTCATTGATGATCAAGATGCAGGCGCACCAGAATTTAAGGCACTTCGCGCAAAGGGTGAAGCCCATCCAATCGAATCTGTTGGCCGTGAACTTCGCAAGATGATGTCATGGGTCAAGGGCGACAATAAAGATGATTACAAGGAAGGTGCTGCCGCGCGTGGCTAAACCCGTTGTTTTAATTGCAGAAGAACTTAGTCCGGCAACGTTAGAAGCGTTGGGTCCAGACTTTGAAGTACGCAACTGCGATGGCGCAGATCGCGGGCAATTACTTGCCGCACTTGCTGCCGGAGTAGATGCTGTATTAATCCGATCTGCAACCAAGATGGATGCTGAAGCAATTGCTGCAGCAAAAGGTTTAAAAGTAATCGCACGTGCCGGTGTTGGTTTAGATAACGTAGATATTCCTGCAGCAACTGCTGCCGGTGTCATGGTTGTTAATGCACCAACATCAAATATCGTGAGCGCTGCCGAGTTAGCAATCTCATTGCTTCTTGCTTCTGCTCGTTTTATTTCACCAGCGCATGCTGCGCTTCGCAACGGTAAGTGGGCTCGTTCTAAATACACCGGTGCTGAGTTATTTGAAAAGACTTTAGGAATTGTTGGCTTTGGCCGTATCGGTCAATTAGTTGCTTCTCGTATGCAGGCTTTCGGAATGGATGTAGTTGCTTACGATCCATATCTACAACCAGCACGAGCTGCGCAACTTGGAGTTCGACTAGTTGAATTAGATGAACTTCTAAAAATATCTGATTTCATCACAATCCATCTTCCAAAGACTAAAGAGACTGCAAACTTAATTGGCGTAGAAGCGCTAAAGAAAGTTAAGCCAGCAGTTCGAATCATTAATGCCGCACGTGGTGGCGTATTGGATGAAGCTGCCCTTTACGACGCCTTGAAAGAGGGAAGAGTTGCCGGAGCCGGTCTAGATGTTTATGTAACCGAACCTTGCACCGATTCACCGCTCTTTACTTTAGATAACGTTGTTGCAACACCGCACCTTGGTGCTTCGACAGACGAAGCTCAAGAGCGTGCCGGTATTGCCGTTGCGGTTTCAGTTCGCAAAGCACTTTCTGGTGAATTAGTTCCTGATGCCGTGAATGTTAAAGGTGGCGCAATCCATCAAGATATTCGCCCAAGCTTGCCATTGGTTGAAAAGATGGCACAGATTGCTACTGCAATTGCAGGAGAACTTCCGGTTTCAATGGAGGTCCAAGTTCGCGGTGACATTGCAGGACATGATTCATCTGTGCTTGCGACTAGTGCGCTTAAGGGTGCGCTTATTGCTACCGGAGCCGAGGACATTACTTATGTAAATACTCCAGCACTTGCTGAAGAGCGTGGAATTAGCGCGTCAGTAAATACCGATCCAGAGAGTCCGGAATATCGCAGCATGATTTCACTTCATGCCGCGCTAAATGATGGCCGCAGTGTTGTCGTAAATGGAACACTTATGGGAATTCGTAAAGTTGAGAAGATTATCGCTATCGATGCCTTCGATTTAGATCTTGCACCAACCGAAAACTTACTATTCCTTCGCTACACAGATCGTCCAGGGGTTGTAGGAACAGTTGGAAATGCTTTAGGCAAAGCAAATATAAATATTGCTGGCATGCAGGTTGCACGTGATGAGGCAGGTGGGGAAGCGCTTATGGCCCTGACAGTTGATTCTGCAGTAAGTGCAAGCGTTCTTGCAGACCTGAAGAAAGAAACTGGCGCAAAGTTAGTTCAAACAGTTAGTTTGATTGGGTAAAAATAAATCATGAAGAGTTTTAATTTAGCTGTAATCGCTGGCGATGGCATTGGTCCTGAAGTTGTGGCTGAAGGCCTAAAGGTCCTCGATGTTGTGTCAGCGAATTATGGAGTTGAATTTAAGAAGACTCATTACGAACTTGGTGCAAGTTACTGGCACAAGACCGGTGAAGTCCTTCCAGATTCAGTTATGGCAGATCTTGCGAAAGCAGATGTAATTCTTCTGGGCGCAGTTGGCGATCCAACGGTTCCAAGCGGTGTTTTAGAGCGTGGTTTGTTACTAAAGATTCGCTTCGCTTTTGATCATTACATAAATCTTCGCCCAGCAAAATTACATCCAGGTGTTAAATCACCTCTCGCTAACTCTGATTCAATTGATTTTGTTGTTGTCCGAGAAGGAACCGAAGGCCCATATGTCGGAGCCGGCGGCGTCCTTGCTCGTGGAACTAAAGATGAGATTGCAACTGAAGAGAGCTTAAATACTCGTCGCGGAGCTGAACGGGTAATCCGAGATGCATTTGCTCGCGCTCAATCTCGTCCGCGCAAGAAGTTAACTATGGTTCATAAGAACAATGTTCTAACTCGTGCCGGTGACCTTTGGACCAGAACATTTAACGAAGTCGCTAAAGAATTTCCAGATATCACAACAGATTATTTGCATGTAGATGCAGCCTCAATGTTCTTTGTTACCAACCCAGAGCGCTTCGATGTTGTTGTTACCGACAACCTATTTGGCGATATCCTGACCGATATTGCAGCAGCAATCTGTGGCGGAATTGGTCTTGCCGCATCTGGAAATATAAATCCAACTGGCGAATTTCCATCCATGTTTGAACCAGTTCATGGCTCTGCTCCAGATATCGCTGGCAAGTCTCTTGCTGATCCAACTGCAACAGTTATGTCGATTGCCATGATGCTTTCGCATCTTGGTCTAACTGATGCTGCTGCAGATATCGAACGAGCCGTTGCAGCAGATTTACTTAATCGTGGCGATGCGAAACGCAGCACAGTTCAAGTTGGTGACGCGCTTGCCGCCGAAGCATCTGGTGCAAAATGAAAATA
>JBILDT010000012.1:0-16614 GCA_044352485.1 Candidatus Nanopelagicaceae bacterium | reverse complement strand
AGCGTTTCTGAGATCTACTCGCCGCTTACTGGCAAAGTTACAACTGTGAACACAAATCTAGATGGGGCCCCAGAGGTCATAAATTCCGAACCCTATGGATCCGGGTGGATACTTGAAATTGCAATTTTGGGCGAGGCGCCAGCACTGCTTAGCGATGAGGAATACAAGAAACTAACGGCTTGACCCGCTCAAATAGATTGAATACTGTCAGCCTATAGTTGAACCTCAAGGTTTGAGGGTGAGATTCGGGGGGATGTAGTGAGAACGCCACCTTCCGATTCCTCTAGGGAATCCGATAAGTCAAATAAGAAAGATTTAACGAGCACGCTGAACATTGCTTCATTGCGTTCGGTTCCCGACTTCATTTCAGAAAAAACCCTTTTAGATTCACTTAGCTCTGAAGAGTTCAACGTATTAAAGAACTTGCCGAAAGATAGTGGGATGTTGATTTCACTGGCTGGCCCCGGCAAAGGTGCAAGATTTCTCTTAGATACAGATTGCGTAACAATCGGTCGAGATGTGACGAGTGAAATCTTTCTGGATGACGTAACCGTTTCGCGTAAGCATTGCCAAATTTCGAGGCTAAAGAACGGTTTGGAAACAGCATTTCAGATTGAAGATTTGAAGAGTTTAAACGGAACATATGTAAACGCAGTTTCTAAGGCGATAACTTCCCTAAGCCATGGAGATGAAGTGCAAGTTGGTAAGTATCGCCTAACTTTCTTTCGTCCAGTAACTGGACAAAGATCTGGCGAAATAGATTAGAAGTTAACTAGAGATCAATTAAGGGGAGTCCATGAGTGTTCCAGCGCGTGCCTATCTGAGTATCGGCGAAGTCCTTAGCAAATTGCGAGGGGAGTTTTCGGACATTACCATTTCGAAAATTCGCTTCCTTGAATCAGAAGGACTAATCGACCCGCAGCGCACCCCGTCTGGTTATCGCAAGTTTACAAATGTGGATTTAGAGCGTCTGCGCTATGTTCTTGCAGCGCAGCGAGATCAGTATCTTCCACTCCGGGTTATTAAAGAGAATCTTGACGCCCTCGATAGAGGTTTAACTCCATCTCCAACCCCAGGATCACCAGCAGCTCCGAGATTGGCGACAGTAGATGGCGAATTTGCTCCCTCAAATTTCATACATGATAGTCAACTGCGATTATCACGAGATGAATTACTGCAGTCATCGGGTCTGTTAGATGCGCAATTGACCCAGATTGAATCCTTTGGATTGATTGAAATGAAAGGTCGCTACTACGATGCGGATGCGCTCTCGGTTGCACGATCTGTCGCGGAAATGTCCTCCTTTGGAATAGAGGCTCGCCATCTTCGTAGCTTCAAAACAGCGGCTGACCGCGAAGTTGGTTTAGTGGAACAAGTCATAACACCTTTGTTGCGTCAGAAGAATCCAGAGGCTCAGGCGCGTGCCGAAGAAGTTCAACGCGAACTTGCCTCACTTTCAATTCGACTGCATGCAGCTCTGGTGGCTTCTGGTTTACACCGTTCAAAATAAATTGATAATTGCAATAGATTTTTTGAACTGGACAATCCGTGAGTGAACTTCGCCTAGTTGAAGTTGTCGGCGTAAGAGTTGAGATGCCCTCAAATCAACCGATCGTTCTTCTCAAAGAGGTAGATGGAATTAGATATCTCCCGATCTGGGTTGGGGCTGCTGAAGCAACTGCTATCGCTTTCGCACAGCAGGGGCTGACTCCACCAAGACCACTCACGCATGACCTGATAAAAAATATTATTGATAACTTGGGGACCAGTGTGGATTCGGTGCAGATAACGCACCTGGCCGATGGCGTCTTCTACTCAAAGATCCTTATGGATAAAGGGATTATGGATAAAGGGATTGAAGTATCAGCTCGACCAAGTGATTCGATTGCGCTAGCCCTGCGAACCGGGTCTCCCATCTATGGAACCGAGGATGTATTCAATTCGGCGGGCATCGAGATTCCCGACCAAGCAGATGATCAGGTAGAAGCTTTCCGTGAATTCCTCGACCAGATAAACCCAGAGGACTTCTTAGGCTAAACCTCAAGGGAAACTTTAGGGTTTTGCGTGTCGGTCGTTGCTCTGGGAGCGGCCTCGAACTAATCTTCTCTTAAATCCGATAAGGATCTTCCCCCATAGAAGTGAGTTTGAAATGTCCCAAGTGACTGATCCTTCGGCACCTGAAATAGGTTACCGCGGCGCAACCGCATGTGTAGCCGCTGGAATTACCTACCGACAATTGGATTATTGGGCGAGAACTGGATTAGTTGAACCGAGTGTTCAAGGAGCAAGTGGTTCAGGTTCGCAACGACTTTATGGCTTCCGTGACATTCTGGTTTTAAAAATTGTAAAACGTCTACTTGATACTGGCGTTTCTCTCCAAAATATTCGTACTGCGGTCGAACATTTACGTTTGCGCGGGGTGAGTGATTTAGAGCGAATGACCCTGATGAGTGATGGCGCAACTATTTACGAATGCGCTAGCGCGGATGAGATCGTTGACCTACTTCAGGGCGGTCAAGGTGTCTTTGGAATTGCGATTGGTAAAGTTTGGAGCGAGGTTGAAGGCTCACTTGCTAATTTGCAGGGAGAGAATGTTTCGACTGGAGAAAGCGTAGTTGGCAGCTCTACAATTGGGTCAGTCAACGATGAGCTATCGGATCGGCGAAAGCGAAAGTTAGCTTAAATTATTTCCTTCCCCGGGAATCGGAGTCATAACTCCACAACCTTAGGGGAGAGTATTAATGAGTTCGGTTCGCTTTAACTTTGCAGATCGTCACATCGGTCCAGATGAACATCAACTCAACTTTATGCTCGCAGAACTTGGCGAGAAGAAATTTGAAGATTTCATAGCAAAGGTTGTCCCGGCAAATATCGCTTTAACGGAGAAGCTCTCAAGTTCTCTGCCGAAAGCGGTGTCGGAAGTTGAAGCCATAGCCGAACTTCGACAGCTGGCGGATCAGAACCAAGTAGTTAAATCTTTAATTGGTTTGGGGTATTTTGGCACCATTACTCCGCCGGTAATTTTGCGGAACGTTTTAGAAAATCCAGCTTGGTATACGGCATATACGCCTTACCAGCCAGAAATTTCACAGGGCAGATTGGAAGCAATCTTTGCTTTTCAAACAGTTGTAACGGATTTAACTGGTTTAGATGTTTCAAATGCTTCGATGCTTGATGAAGCCACTGCAGCGGCAGAGTCAATGACTCTGGCTCGTCGAGTTTGGCAGGGCGATGATGAAGCGGTCTTTGTTGTCGATGCAGGATTGCATCCTCAGATAAAAGCTGTAATTGCAACGAGAGCGAAGCCACTTAACATTTCTATAGTAGAAATTGATACAACTACAGATGTTTTTGCAGGTTTCGAGAAACCAATATTCGGCGCTATTTTCGCGCAGGTTAATAGCAACGGAACAGTTGGGAATTTAGAACCGCTAATCAAGGCGGTGCATGGGCAGAGCGCTCTCGCAGTTGTTGCATGTGATCTTCTAGCTCTGACGCTCTACAAGGCGCCAGGAGAACTCGGTGCTGATATAGCGATTGGTTCAGCACAACGTTTTGGTGTTCCCATGGGATTTGGGGGACCGCATGCAGGTTTTATGGCTGTCCGTAAAGGTCTCGAACGATCCTTGCCAGGTAGGTTGGTTGGACAGAGTTTAGATTCACATGGCAATCCTGCTCTTCGATTAGCGCTACAAACGAGAGAGCAGCACATTAGACGCGACAAGGCGACATCAAATATCTGCACTGCACAGGTGCTCTTAGCGGTTATGTCCGCTTTCTATGCAATGTGGCATGGACCTAAGGGATTGCTCGAGATCGCAACTAGAGTTCGCAACAATGCAAATCTGATGCTGGAATCAGTGATTGCAGCCGGTTATGCGGCTACTCCTGGAGAAATTTTTGACACTTTTACCATAAGTGGGATCGATTCGAAACAAGTGGTTTCCGCATTACTAAAATCAGGATTCAACGCAAGATCAATCAATGCGGAGACCATCGGCTTAACTTTTGATGAAACGATTACAGACGCAGATTTAGCAGTTATTGCTGGCGCACTTCAAGTGAAATTAAGTGACCATAAAGCCTTCCCAATTGAAGGTGACCTTTCACGTAGCTCGCAATTCTTATTACATCCGCTCTTTAATTCTTATCATTCCGAAACATCAATGCTGAGATACCTTCGTTCGCTAGCCGACAGAGACTTAGCACTAGATCGAACCATGATTCCTCTGGGTTCGTGCACCATGAAGTTAAATGCGACTACCGAGATGATTCCGGTTACGTGGCCAGAATTCTCGAGCCTCCACCCATTCGCTCCAGCGGACCAGAGCACCGGCATCCGCAAACTAATAAGTCAGTTATCAGATTGGCTGATCACAATAACCGGATATGACGCAGTGTCTCTGCAACCGAATGCTGGATCGCAAGGTGAATTCGCTGGTCTATTAGCTATTCGAAATTATCTGGATTCTAAATCCCAACAACATCGCACGATCTGCCTAATTCCATCAAGCGCTCATGGCACTAATGCTGCCAGTGCTGTTATGGCTGGAATGCAAGTTGTTGTAATTGCGTGCGATGAACATGGAAATGTCAGCGTTGCTGATTTGAAGGAGAAAATTTCGGAATATCACGATTCGCTCGCAGCTTTAATGGTCACTTATCCATCAACGCATGGAGTATTTGAAGAAGCAATTACAGAGATCTGTGGGCTGATTCATGATGCTGGGGGACAGGTCTACGTCGACGGTGCAAATTTAAATGCGCTAGTTGGGCTTGCTAAACCCGGAAAATTTGGAGCCGATGTATCTCATTTAAATCTTCATAAAACTTTCTGTATTCCACATGGTGGAGGTGGACCAGGTGTTGGGCCGGTCATCGTCAAATCTCACTTAGCACCATTCCTGCCTAACCATCCATTAGATCAACTATCAGGTCCATCGACTGGACCTGGCCCAGTTAGTTCCGCGCCATTTGGTTCTGCAAGCATCTTGCCGATTTCTTGGGCTTATATTCGAATGATGGGGGGAGCGGGCTTAACTAAAGCTACAGAAGTTGCAATTTTGTCTGCAAATTACATTGCAGCAAAGCTTGACCCACATTTCCCAATTCTTTACCGAGGTGCGAGTGGCTACATCGCCCACGAATGCATAATTGATTTACGGGAGATTACTAAAAACACTGGTGTAACGGTCGATGATGTAGCAAAGCGCTTGATGGATCATGGATTTCATGCGCCTACAGTGAGTTTCCCAGTTGCTGGAACAATGATGATTGAACCTACTGAATCTGAGGATTTGAATGAGATGGAGCGATTCATCAGCGCGATGATTCAAATCCGAGCCGAAATAACAGATATCGAAAAGGGGCAAATCAGTATTGAGGAATCACCGCTCAGATTCGCGCCTCACACCAGTTCCGATTTAATGCAGAGTGACTGGGATCGAAAATATTCTCGCAAGATTGGTGCCTTTCCATCTGGCGAAGATTTAGATTTAGGGTCAAGAGGAAAATACTGGCCAACTGTTGGTCGCATTGACGGGGTTTACGGGGATAGGAACCTTGTTTGCTCCTGCTTGCCGATATCAGAGCTGGCCATTAACTAGCCGCCTTCTATAATCTGACATAATGTAGATTATCGGCGAATATCCATCCGTAAAGCACGCTCAATTCCGGCCTTTGTAACATATCTAAAAGCCTCAAACGCTATTCCCGCCGTCATCTTTGAACTGCCAAAGTTTCGCTCAACAAAGGTGATCGGCACCTGGATAAATTCTGCGCCAGCTTTTTTAGAAATTAAAGCCATTTCGATCTGAAAACAATAACCGGTTGCATGCATCGTCTTAAGGTTCAGTGATCTTAGGAGTTCCGAACTATAGATTCGAAAGCCGCCCGTTAGGTCATCTAACTTAAGGCCAAGGGCCAATTTGGCATATCTTGTTCCTGAAAGGGATAGTAGTTTTCGAAATCTAGACCAATTCGTTACCTGCCCGCCTGGCATCCAGCGAACACCCATAACAACTGTCTTTCTTGAATTCAATCCTTCAAGTGCGGCAAACATCGTGGGTAAATCTTCCACCCGATGTGAACCATCGGCATCCATGGTTGCGACATGGGTGTAATTCTGATTCTGCAGAACCTCCGAGAAACCTGCCCGATATGCCGCTCCAAGTCCATCTTTTCTTGATCGCCGCATAACTTGCACCCACGGAATCAATAACCTTTCGACAATTTCAGCAGTTTTATCGGGAGAACTATCATCAATGACAACTGCATCAAACTTATACATTGATTCCTCTCGAAAAATTGTCAATTTATCAAGTAAATCTTCGATAGATAGAGATTCGTTATAGGTTGGAATCAGAATTACAAGCTTCTTCATCAGAGGATTCGATTGACTAACGTGGTTCGATCACTTAGCTTCAATTTGCCGGCGAGAAAGGATTTAACATTCTGGGATGTTTCACTTAACACTCGCCCATTATTGTCAATAAAGGCTGAGATGCCTATGGTTGAAACACTAAGTATGTAGCGCGAATGTTCAACTGCTCGAATTCGAGTTATGGCTAGCTGCTGTTCGCTCTGTGCCGTATTTGCAAAGGTTGCATTGTTGTTCTGAACAATTAAGGCTTGCGAGTTTCGAGCCATATCTCGCACCAAAGAATCATTGATAATCTCATAGCAAATAACCGTTCCAATACTATTTCCCGAAATCCTATGCACGATCCGTTTCTGCCCAGGTATAAAATCGACCACGTTCTTCGCAAGTGGAGTAACGAACTCAGCGAGTTTGCGCAACGGAATGAATTCGCCAAATGGTGTCAGGCCTCGCTTCAAGTAAATGCTCTCAACGGTTCCATTCTCAGAGTATAAAATCGATGCGTTTTGCGGGCCTTCCCGACTCCTTGTTACTACTCCTGCGATTAGTGGTGTTTGAAGATCACGAGTTAGCTCAGTTATTTCTCTGGCTACCTCTGGATAGAAATTGGGATCGATGTCTACAGCATTTTCAGGCCAGATAATTGCTTCGTATTTCTCATCAGTAAATTTAGTGAATTCTCGGGTGGCCTGGCTATGCAAGTCGAACACTGCTTTTGCTCGTGAATTAAAACCTAATCCGACCTCAGGAGTATTTCCCTGTATCGCAAGAATCTTTACCGAACCACTCCCCTCTGGATTACTCGGAAGCGCTATTGCCACTAAGAAAATTGCGACAAGAAATGCAAGGTTCTTAAGATTTACTCTGGCAAGTAGAATCGAAGCTAAAATTGTAAAGGCCGACAGGGCGATAACTCCCCCAAGAGCCACAATTGGAAGTGCCGGTGATTCGACTTGACTGAAAGCCACACGCGTCCAACCAAATCCGCCAAATGGAAATCTTGTTCGAAGCTCTTCCATCGCCAAAAACATTAACGCGGTTAACCAGATGTTTTTGAATCTCCTGTAAATCCAGCCCACTGGCAGATAGAAGACTGCCTGCAAAAGCGCTAACAGTAGCCAAGGTATAGCTCCAACAAATTTGCCACTCCAATACAGAACTATTGCATTCAAAATGAAGCCGAATACGAAACTATGCAGAACTGGTCGCTGGACTATCTTTAACTTCCGGAAGAAGAGTGCAAAGCCAAAGACTGCTAGAAACCAAATTCCGATAGGTTCGAAGGCTGCACTAGCTAGAAAAGCCGCGAATAACATAGTTACCATTTAAGAGCTGCAATGAGGCGATCAATGCTCGCTCCAAGGCCGTAATCTTTCTGATACTGATAAATCTCATCTAGGTTCTTTGGTCGCTTCGGAAGTTGTAAATTTTGTTTTGGAAGTGGGACATCCAGTGCACAATGAACCAACTTTGGGGCGATTGCTGCATATTCAGCAGATTCCAGAAGTTTCTTGCGGGCGTTTGGGGTCAGCCGCTCATCCCCTTTTTTAGCCGCCTTCATGACATCAGGCAAATTTGTAAACTCCTTGGCGATTATCGCCGCACCTTTCTCGCCGATTCCTCTAATACCTGGAAGTCCGTCTGAAGCATCACCACGAATCATGGCAAAAAGTGCATAACGTTCGCCTGGTATGTCATATTTATTGGCAATCCATTTCAGGTCAACATGATCATGATTCGTAATGCCTTTTGCTAGATATACAACTGCAATTTTTCGGGCATCATCAACTAACTGAAAAAGATCTCGATCTCCGGTTACGATCTTGATTGGTCCCGGCTCACTCACTGCATATGAAGCCATAACGTCATCGGCTTCATAGTCATCGACTCCAACGAGCGGAATTCCAAAAGCTTCAAGAAGATCGAGCAAGATTGGGATTTGCGGCCCCAAAGTGTCAGGCTCCTCCTCTTCGCCTTCGACATCGAGACGGTTAGCTTTGTACTCTGGAAATAAATCGACGCGCCAACTTGGTCGCCAATCTCCTTCGATGCATGCAACTAATCGATTTGGATTGTAAATATTTATCAATCTCGAGGTCATGTCCAGGTATCCGCGGATTGCATTTACTGGTTCGCCACTCGGAGAGAGCAGTGTGTCAGGCATTCCAAAGTAAGCGCGATACCAGAGAGATGCACTATCAAGAAGCATTAGCGTCATACAACTGCTCCGGCGTAAGCGATAACACCACGGTCAATACGTTCGAGTGCATCTTTCACTATTGGCGAAAGATGTGGCGAGGCGATTGATATTTGGCGAAGCAGATCAATAATCTGTTTCATTGAGCGAACGAAATCGCCAACAGTTAAATCGCTACCTTTTAGAATTGACGATAGCGAATGTCCACTCGCCCACCTATACGAAGCCCAACAGAAGCCAGCATCTGGCTCACGAATTGGCTCTAGTCCAAGTTCGGTCTCCAGATCATTTATCTCTATCCAGACTTTAACTAAATCTGCAAGCACTTCCTCAACTTGTCCTCTTGGGAGCTTTGGCGGGCTCTCCTTCCGACTTTCATGAACGAAAACTGAAACTATCGAAACTAGCTCGGCAGCCGTCAACTGTCCAAAAGCTTCACGTCGAATCATCTCGGCAATGAGAATATCGGTCTCGCCATATATCTTCGAGAGCAGTTTTCCGTTAGCGGTAATAACATCATTATTTAGATAGCCGAATTTTTCGAGCATGATTTTAATCAAATCAAATCGTCGAGCTATAACGTGAGTGCGATTCGCCACTCGCGCGGTTAGGCCAGAATTTTCCCGGCGCAAGCGATCTGCACGTTCAGCAATTCGCGCATGCGTCTCTCGGTCGCTGCAACCGTGGCATGCATGATTTCGAAGTGACTTTCTGGCTTCGGCGATTTTCTCCTCTTCAAACTCTCGTGCCTTGCGTCGCTTTGTTGAGAGACCACGTTCTAACTCTTTAATCTCAAAGCGAATCTGGGCATATTCCACGAAATCCCCCAGATGACAATTGATCTCTTCCTCAAGTTCGGCGACCGCTTCATTATTACGCTTTATTTGACGCGCTAAACCAACAACTGCTTTATCGGCTTGAAACTGCGCAAAAGAAGACTCAAGCGAGGTCCGTGCTCGCTCTGCCCCAAATTGTGAAATCAAATTAATCGTCATGTTGTATGTTGGCTTAAACGAACTCTTCAGCGGGTAAGTTCGAGTCGAGGCAAGACCTGCAGCAGATGCACTGTCAACATCTTTATTCCAGAGAATGACTGCATTTCCTTCAACATCAATTCCGCGACGTCCAGCCCGTCCGGTTAATTGGGTGTATTCACCAGGAGTAACCGAAACGTGCGACTCACCATTCCACTTTGTTAATTTCTCCAGAACCACAGTCCGTGCCGGCATGTTTATGCCCAACGCTAAAGTTTCGGTCGCAAAAACCGCTTTTATCAGACCTCTTTGGAACAACTCTTCTACACATTCTTTAAAGGCTGGAAGAAGTCCAGCATGATGCGAAGCTATTCCACGTTCTAGCGAATCTACCCACTCGTGAAATCCGAGAACAATCAAGTCATCCTCGGGCAAGGACCTGGTTTTATCTGCGATTACCTCTCGAATTTCGGATCGTTCTTCAGCGTTTGTAAGCCGGAGACCTGCAGCCAAGCATTGCTTCACAGCGCTATCGCATTGTGCGCGGGAGAAGATAAAGGTGATTGCCGGAAGCAATCCTTCTCTATCCAACTTCTCAATAACTTCTGCGCGACCTAAAGCTTTGATGGTCGGCGTAATCTGTGAATTATCCCGCCAGTTTCGCTTACCACCAGTGTTGCCATATTTAGTTCGGACCGAGCGCAAGGATTCTTTCTCCAGCCGAAGAATCTCTGGATTCACCTTGGTATTCGTGGAAAAAAGATCAAGTAAACGATTTCCAAACAGCACGTGCTGATACAGCGGAACTGGTCTAGTCTCGCTAACAATTACCTTCATCTCGCCGCGAACTGTCTGTAGCCAATCTCCGAACTCTTCGGCATTAGATACCGTCGCAGAGAGCGCGGCAACTTGAATACTCTCTGGAAGGTGAATCAAAATCTCTTCCCAAACAGCGCCGCGAAAACGATCCGCCAAGTAGTGAACCTCATCCATAACGACATAACGCAAATCTGTGAGAGTTGATGACGCTGAATAAATCATATTTCGTAGAACTTCGGTAGTCATAATTACGATAGGAGCTTCAGAATTTATGCTGGTATCCCCCGTCAGAAGACCCACATTCGATTCACCAAACATCGCCGACAGGTCTTGGAATTTTTGATTGGATAACGCCTTAATTGGTGTTGTGTAGAAACATTTTTTTCCAGAACTAATTGCCAGATAAGCCGCGAACTCTCCAACGATAGTTTTGCCCGCACCAGTAGGTGCGGCCACGAGAACCGATTTGCCACTCTCTAAGGCTTGACATCCTTTGATTTGAAAGTCATCCATACTAAATGGATAACGCTCAAGAAAATCATTGGTCAGTCGGTGAGCACCTCTAGCCTTCGCTTGAGCAAATCGTTGCGCGGGTGTAGACATCACTCCAACAACCAGGCTCGTAGCGACATCCGCATAAGAATTATTCGTTTCTTGCTTTGCGCTTTAGTCTCGATTTATCAACAAGAAGTGAGATTCCACCTGCTGCTAAATAGAGCAAAACCAGAGGACCAGCTAAAAAGAAGAGCGTTATTGGATCTCCAGTCGGAGTCGCAATAGCTGAAAACAGAGTGATGCCGAAAATTGCATATCGCCATGGGCGAAGTATCGATCTACCGCTCAATATGTGGGCTAAGTTTAAGGCGATAAGGAAAACTGGTAGCTCGAAGGCTATTCCGAAAACCAGAATAAGCTGGGTTACAAAAGTCAGGTAGTCATCGAATCTAACCAAGTTAGACAATGATGTCGGTGTGAAACTAAGAAGAACCTCAACGGCAATTGGAAGAACCAAATACCCAGCAAAAATTCCCATTGCAAAAAATGGAACCGCCCCAATCAGGAAGAAGATGGAATTTCTTCGCTCTTTCTTATGTAAACCCGGTGATATAAAGGCCCAGATTTGATAGAGCCAAATTGGCGAAGCAATAATGAGTCCAAGTAGAACTGAAATCTTAAATTTTAAGTCAAGTGGACCGAGTACGCCGCTGATATAGAGAATCCCGCAGGTTTCCTCGCCCGCGGATGTCGCCGCTCCTAAATCACAGATGGGGTTCGCTAACCTAGCGATAATATCTTCATAAAGAAACCAGCCAACACAACTAGCAAGGATTATTCCAAGGGCAGATTTAAATGAACGCGTTCTCAATTCATTGAGATGCGAGAGCAGGGGCATCGCCCGAGCGTTATTACCCTTCACTAAAGTCTATGAATCAGACTTGGTGTTATCGCCTTTTGGATCGCCTTTTGGATCGCCATCTTTCATCTCACTCTTAAAAATTTTAAGCGACTTTGCGATTGATTTGGCGGAGTCCGGCAACTTCTTCGCCCCGAACAGAACCACAAATAAAACTACAACGATGATTAAATGCCAACCTTGAAGTCCGCGTAACATCTTCGCTCCCCCACTTTCGATCCAATTTTCCTTCTATGACTGTGCCTATAGTAGTTCGAAAAACTGATGAAAGCACTCTCCAACTCCTGAGCCTGCTCAATTACTAGAATTTTGGGTATAACGCCCTGATTGCCTTTGCTCGAGCCTTAATGTCATCAGAAAGCTCTCTAGGTTCGACGACCTTTATTTCAGAGCCATATCCCAGGATGGTTCTTGAGAGCCAATCAGCATCTATCGGATGTAACCGCACGCGGAAATCTCCACCATCGACTACATCTGCAATCACACCGCGATTATCTTCGATAAAGGTGCGAGCTGATTTTGAAACGCTCAATTCAATGCTTGCTAATTCATCTTTGAGCGATTCGTCCGTGAATTTCTTCGTGATTACGCCATTTTTGACAACCTCAAGGTTTACAACTCGATCCAATCTGAAAGTTCGATCAGCTTCCGATGATTGACACCAGGCACTTACATAGGCAAATTCATTCTCTTGATAAAGTTCTAGTGGAAGAATGGAACGCTCCGTTGATTCATCCTTACTGCCACTTAGATAGGTAATCTTCAATGCTTTTCCGTGTGCTATTGCCGATTCAATATCTTCAATGAATTGTGAGCCTTTTGAATTATTGACCACAACAAACGGATTTTCGATTGCTAAAGCGCCTCTCAATTTGAGCTTCAAACCTTCAATCTCCTCTGAAATCGCATCAGATCGAGTGGATTTCAAAAGATCAAGTGAAACCAAGAGCGAAGTCATCTCTGCTCGGTTCATATTTCTTGGCTTCTTCAGGCTCTGTGGATCAGAAACGGTGACGTAGCCATCTTCATAATACATTTCAATAAGTTCAAGTGGTGTATAGCCTGGTAGTCCGCACATGTGAATCAAAATTAAATCATCATTTATTTGTTTCTCTGAGGTTCCGAATACCGCGGCTAATTCAGGTATTGAAATTCCTTGGTGTTCCAAGAGATACGGAACAAGATCCAGTGCGCGAGCAGTTCGGTCTAGCGCTGACTCGCTCATTTTATGGCTCCATCTAGAAGTAGTATCAAACTCGTTTTCAAATTCTCGGGTCCAATAATTCTTACATTCGTTCCATGCCAGACGATCTCTCGTAGGAAAGCGCGCTCAGTTTCATAGTTAATCTCATATGTGTCGAACTCAGCCCCTTGAGAGATTAGCTCTCCTCGCCTGCGGAGTAAGGCTGCACAATCTCTTCGAATCTCGACTCTTGCAGTGTGAACTATCTCCGGATCGCTCTTTGGAAGAAAATCTGCAACAACAAAATCGGAAGGAATCTGGAATTCGTTCTTCTTCTTTGATATGTCTACGTCACCCAAAAGCCTTGAAAGCTTGAAGAGTCGGATACCTTTCCGGTCGAGGTCCATGCCAATCAAATACCAGAAACTATTCCAGAAAAGGATGCGGTATGGCTCGAGGTGTCGCAGTTTCAAGGATGATGAATCGTAAGAGAAAGTTATTTTTGATTTCTGTAGAATTGCTTTCGACAGCTGCTCTAGCAAGTCTGATGGATTTTCGAATCTATATTTAATTTGAAAATCCAAATCAAGTGCTGCCGGAATGCCTAGTGACTGAAGTTTACGGATTCCGGAATGAGCCGTGGGAGCTAAGATCGAGTCGTTCCAGTAATTACTGGCTATCGACAATAACGCTAGCTCGCGGCCCGTCAGGTTTGGAACATTGAGTTCGTAAGACTTTTGTGGAATCCGATAGCCAGGTTCGTCTTCGAAGAAAACATCGAGATCCCCGACTTCAATCTCAATACCCAGAGACCTCAAGTCATCCTTATCCCGTTCGAACATCCGCTCTTTAGCTTCCTGCGTGCCTTCATATCCTTGGACGTTCGTGAGAATCTCAGACTTTTTTAGGTAGCGTTTCGTCGCAAGTAGAGCCAGAGTGAGGTTTATCAATCTCTCGGTTTTGCGGTCTGACACACTAAAACCCTAGTGGTTTGGTAACCTTCACGCACTATCAACACCAACAGATATCGATACAACTTTTAATCTGGAGAGATATGAATCGTCTAAACACGCAGAACTTCAGCCCTGCAAAGCTAGTTAAGGGAGCAGGCATCCTATTTTTAATTGCAGCCCTTACTTCGTGCTCACTAGATGGCGGAACGCCACAGGCAGATTCAAATCAAACCCAAGAGGAGCAGAACATGACTGATTCACAACGCGAATACCTCTCAGTTTCTAACAACCCTGGAGTTGAACCAACACTCGGTAAGCCAATCGGTGATGCGCCTACCACTCTAATTTCAAGAGACATTATTGTTGGGAGCGGTGATGAAGTTGTTGCTACATCTACCTTGACCGTGCACTACCAGCTAATTTCTTGGAAGAGCGGTGAAGTTTTGCAATCTTCTTGGCAATCTCAACCAATTGATTTCCCTCTCGGTGGTGTTATCGCGGGATGGCAACAAGGAATGCCAGGTATGAAAGTTGGTGGTCGTCGACTACTAGTTATTCCACCAGAGCTTGCCTACGGAGCTAGTGGCAGTGGACCTATTGGTCCCAACGAAACTCTTGCATTCGTTGTTGATCTAGTTGGTCTGCAGTAAGTAAGAAATCAACTCTCGATTTCATTAGTTCCATACGCGCCTTTAGATGGGCGCCTACGGCGAGCTGGCGCAACCGTGTTAGGTGCAAGCCTCCGAGCCATGATTAGAAAAGCGGTATGAGCAATCATCCGATGCTGTGGTCTTACCGCAAGACCTTCGTGATGCCATCCTCGCACGATAGTTTCATTACTCTCCGGCTCAGTGAAATTCCCCGAAGCTTTGATCGCTTCAGCGGTCTGAGAAAGTTGCGTCGTAGTCGCTACGTAAGCGATGAAGACGCCGCCAGGTACGAGCGCTTTGCTCGCCATCTCAACACATTCCCATGGCGCCAACATATCTAGGACAACTCGATCGTATTCGCATTTGTGATCGAAATCTTGAACTGCTCCCATGCTTAAATTCCAATTACTTGGCAGTCCCCCAAAATATTGATTTACATTTTTAGAGGCAATTACCGCAAATTCTTCCCGCTTTTCAAATGATTCAAGCTTCCCACTTGAACCGATTGCCCTTAGAAGGGATATTGATAAAGCGCCAGAGCCGACTCCTGCTTCTAATACTCGAGAACCCGGGGCGATATCTGCAAACCCCAGAATCATTGCAGCATCTTTAGGATAAACAATGGTCGCACCTCTAGGCATTGCCAGAACGTAATCCGCTAGCAAAGGTTTGAAGGCAAGGAATTTTAGCCCTCCGGTGGTTTCTACTACGGAGCCTTCGGGTAGGCCGATTACTTCATTGTGAACAAGCCAGCCATTGTGCGTGTGCCACTCTTGATTTAATTGAAGTGTAATAGTGTGCATTTTGCCCTTTGCATCGGTCAATTGCACCCGATCGCCTACTTGAAAATTCGACATTGATACCAAGCTCCTACAATCTAGTCTGCACTGTACTAGTTTGCATTGAAATACTTGGCTTCCGGATGGTGAACAATAATTGCTGAAGTGGATTGCTCTGGATGTAATTGAAATTCTTCACTTAACTCGACACCGATTCGCTCAGGCTCGAGTAATGCACAAAGTTGCAGTTGCTGTTCAAGGTCAGGACATGCTGGGTAGCCAAAGGAATATCTCGAACCTCGATAACCTTGATCAAGAATTGCATCAATGTCTGACGCGTCCTCGCCAGCAAATCCAAGTTCTTCTCGAATTCTTGCGTGCCAGTGTTCTGCTAGCGCTTCAGTAAGTTGAACCGATAAACCGTGCAACTCAAGATACTCACGATATTCGTTCGCGGCAAAGAGTTTCGCGGTGGCATCACTGACGCTCTGTCCCATCGTTACAACATGAAAGGCGACGGTATCTATTTCACCGCTCTCCTTGCTTCGGAAAAAATCACTTAAACATAATCTGCGATCGCGAGACTGTCTTGGAAAGGTAAATCTCGTGCGCTCAAAACCTTTATCCGGACCTTCATGATGCAGAATTACTAAATCGTTCCCCTCGCTGTAACAAGGGAAGTATCCATAAACCACAGCCGCGTTTAACCAACCATTCGATTGAACATCATTCAACAAGGAGCGCAATCTTGGACGTCCTTCACTCTCCACCATTGCTTCATACTCACCGCGTTTACCTTGAAGCCCCCATTGACCCACAAAGAGCGCTCTCTCGTCTAGCGCTCCAAGATAAGAAGCCAAGGCGACGCCTTTCACAATCCGTGAACCATAGAAAGGTGGCGTCGGAAGTTTGTTGTGAGCATCAACATCGCTGCGATTAGTGTCGAGATTTGGCGCCCGATTAGCTCTCGTGTTTGGAGTTCGCCGCTCGCGCAACGGAGGTAGAACTGCGCTCTCATCACCGCGCTTAATGGACATCAGGGTGTCCATTAAACTTAGCCCTTCAAAAGCATCTTTTGCATAGCGAACAGTTCCATCAAAAGAACCAGCAAGATCTTGTTCCACAAAACTTCTGGTTAGTGCCGCGCCGCCCAGAATAATTGGCCATCTCTCAGCAAGTCCACGACTGGTCAGCTCTTCCAAATTTTCCTTCATAATAACCGTTGATTTAACAAGCAACCCAGACATACCAATAACATCAACATTC
>JBILDT010000078.1:0-4993 GCA_044352485.1 Candidatus Nanopelagicaceae bacterium | reverse complement strand
GTTTTACTTCCACCTCCCGGTGAATATGTTGCAATCGGTGCGGCAAAGCTTGCCGCATGGGCGCTGCTCGGAAGCGATCGACCACCACAATGGGATTTAGGAAAAGTTGAAAGTATTAAAGAAAAAACGACTCCTGAAGTTTTAGTAAAGTATCGCAAGCTACGAGATCAAACTGTGGGTTGGTAGAAATGGGAGTTAAGCCAGAACTTGTCGCCTTTCTACAAGCGCGAAGTGAAAGTGGCTTACCCGAAGTTTGGCAGGCACCAGTTTCAACTATTCGTAAGAACTTAGAGAATCGCGCAGTTCAATCTGGCGAGCCCGAGAAAATATATGAAGTAGTTCATCGATATATTCCTGGACCAACAGCTGATCTTCCGGTCCGGATCTATCGCCCAGTTAAGGGCGCAGTTCTACCGGCGCTAGTTTTCTTTCATGGTGGCGGTTGGGTGCTAAATAACTTAGATAGTTACGAACAAGCTATGCGTTCCTTAGCCAATAAGGGCCAATTTGTAGTTGTTGCAGTCAACTACCAAAAAGCACCAGAACTACCTTTTCCAATCCCCTTCGATGATTGTTATGCAACACTTCTGTGGGTTGCTGCGAATTCGCTATCTCTAGGAATTGAACCAACTCAGATTGGCGTTGGCGGTGATAGCGCTGGCGGAAATCTTGCTGCTGCTGTTGCACTGAAGGCCAGAGATACTGCAGATGTGAGCCTTGCCTTTCAGTTACTTATCTATCCTTGCAATGACAACGAAATGAATTATGACTCGGCATATAACAATGCAACTGGATATGGGCTAAGCACGCAGGCAATGAAATGGTTCTGGCAGCAATACCTTTCAAAAAAGTCTGATGTCAAGAATCCATATGCGGTGCCAGTCGCTGCAAAAGATTTTTCAAACCTTGCTCCCGCGATTATTACAACGGCTGAATTTGATCCCCTATTGGATGATGGATATATCTATGCCGAACTCTTGCGAAAATCAGGAGTTCAAACCGCATATCGTGAATATGACGGGATGATTCATGGCTATTTCTCGCTTGCCGGGATAACGCCTGAGGCTAATGTTTTACATCAGCATGTAGCAGATGAAATCAACGCGCTACTTGCCCGCTAATTTTGAATTGAGTGCGCTTTAGTAGAAACTAAGCCAATGTCCAGACGAAATTGGTTTCTCTTTATTTTGATCGGATTTCTCTGGGGTATCCCATATTTGCTTATTAAAGTTGCAGTTGATGAACTTTCACCAACCATAATTGTTCTTTCTAGAGTCGTTATTGGAAGTCTGATTTTAATTCCGATGGCAATGCGACTTGGATCCCTGATGCCAGCGATAAAAGCTTGGCGCTATGTAATCCCATATGCAATCGGCGAAATGATTGCACCTTGGTTCTTAATCACGGCCGCAGAAGAGAATATGAGTTCTGGTCTTGCCGGATTATTGGTTGCAACAGTTCCAATCTGGGCAACGCTTATTGCTTCTATGCATGGCGATAAAACTGTTTGGCAGCGCAAGCGACTCTTCGGAATCTTGATTGGGTTTATCGGAATTGTTCTTGTAGTTGGCATCGAAAGTTTCTCTGGCCGCCAATCTCTCGTTGCGATTTTCATGATTCTGATTGCGGCAATTGGCTATGCCTGGGCTGTCACAATGGTTACGACAAAAATTCCACATATCGAACCCATTTCAATGAACGCGGTCGCCATGGTCTATACGATGCTTGCGTATCTTCCATTTTTATTCATATATGCACCACAGAAGACACCTTCGGTTGAGGCAATAGGATCCGTAGTTATTCTTGGAATATTCCCAACCGCACTTGCTTTCATTCTTTTCTTCCAACTTATCAAGGACATTGGAACTGCGAGAGGCTCACTTGTTACCTATTTGAACACTGCATTTGCTGTGATGCTTGGTGTGATAATTCTTAATGAGCCATTTACTGTAGGTATGGCAGTTGGTCTGCCACTAGTTTTAATCGGCAGCTATTTTGCCAGCCGCAAAGTAACTACTTCCGTTCAATAAATCCAAGCTTTGTAAGTGCCTTGGCATCTCGTTGCCATTCTTTACTTACCTTTACATGTAGTCCTAAGAAGATTTTCGCATCTAAAAATGTTTCGACTGAACCTCGGGCTCTAACTCCAATATCTTTTAATCTGGAACCTTGTGGTCCGATCACAATCGACTTCTGGCTATCGCGTTCGACATGAAGTGTTGCGTGGATATCAAAGAAATCTTTACCGTCGCGCTTTGCCATCTCATCAATTGTTACGACAATTGAATGTGGCACTTCTTCATATAAATTCTCGATTGCAGCCTCTCGAATCAATTCAGTAATTGTCATCTCCGCTGCTTGATCGGTCGTTATGTCTTCAGGATATAAGGATGGCGATACCGGCAATTTTTCGGAGAGCAAATTAAGCAGAAGTTCGGTCTGATCTAAATTCTTGGCCGAGATCGGAACTATTTCGGCAACGCTCAATCCGACTCGTTTTGCGAATTCGCCAACTTCAATCAACTTAGCTAGCAGCGCTTCTTGTTTGACGCTGTCGGTCTTTGTAACTGCAATAAAGACACGGCGTTGATTTAATACTTGCTTTGCAATGTATTCATCTCCGAAGCCAATTTCTTCATCTGCCGGAAGACAGATAAGAACGGCATCTACTGACTCTAGATTCTCGGAAACCATCGAATTAAGGCGTGAGCCAAGTAGCGTCTTTGGCTTGTGTATCCCTGGGGTATCAACAACAATCATTTGATAATCTGGTTTTGAAATGATTCCGCGGATTGGATTTCGAGTGGTGTTTGGATGTTT
Organism: Candidatus Nanopelagicaceae bacterium; assembly: GCA_044352485.1. Lineage (GTDB taxonomy): Bacteria > Actinomycetota > Actinomycetes > Nanopelagicales > Nanopelagicaceae > AAA044-D11. The sequence goes on along the minus strand of JBILDT010000078.1, from coordinate 2,173 downwards.
AGAAGTGATAACTATTTTTCGACCAACTAATGCATTAACAAGAGTGGACTTACCAACATTCGGGCGCCCAATAATTGCTACGAAGCCCGCCTTGTGTTCCACACTCATGCCTTAATTCTCTCACTTAATGTTTATGGGCTTCACCAATTCCATAATTTCAGATACTGAAGTAACTAGTTCCGCAACGCGTTCGACAATAAGGCGATGGCAGCCCTCGCTTGTTGGCGCAGTTATTGGTCCAGGCACTGCCATAACTGGTCTAAAGATCTCAGCCGCATCGCGCGCGGTCCGAAGAGAGCCACTTCGAAATGCCGCTTCAACCACAACAGTTGCCTTCGATAATCCAGCTATCAATCTATTGCGCGTTAAAAAGCGATGCGGGATTGCAGGCACATCTGGCATAACTTCAGATATTAAGATTCCACTTTCGCAGATCTCAGCAAACAATCTTTCGTGTGTTGCCGGATAATTCTTGTTAAATCCTCCGCCAAGTATTGCAACCGTAATTCCTTCGCCGACCAGGCAACCTTTATGTGCAGCTGCATCGATTCCGATTGCACCACCACTTACAACAGCCCATTCATGATCTGCTACCCCTACTCCAAAATCACCAGCAATTCGTGCGCCATAAGAAGTTGGGTTTCTGGTTCCTACAATTGATATTGAGTTCTCTAGGCGAGTTAAATTCTCGCGCTGACCTTTGATAAGTAGAGCAATTGGCGGAGCCGCTAAATCATTTAAAGATTGCGGCCAATCCACATCTTCGGGGGTCAGAATGAATGCTCCTGCTTTTGTTATCTGAGCTAAGACTTCTTCGCCGGTGGTCTGATTAATTCGTTCGGCCGCTTTGCTTGCAGTTTTGTAAGCTCCTGCGCAGAGTCGATTTCGAACTTCAATTGGACCTATCTTTAAAATTTCCTCATTCCAAGGGACCGATCCACCTTCGATTGCCGCAAATAATTGCGCTCGTGCTAGTAATACGCTCAAGCCAATATCTCCATTCCCTCGCGCAATCGAAAAGCGGATTCAACATCATCACGACTAGGAATCGAATGACCATTTGCATCAGCGATGCTCCAGGCTATGCGAAGCACTTTATGAAAGCCACGAGCACTAAGCCGCTCATTATCAAGTTCGGTATGCAGAAAATTCATTCCTAGTTTTTCGGCCCTAAATCTCTTGCGTAATTCACTTGGAGGAATCTGAGAATTCAATTTCCATAAACAATCTGCAAATCGATCCTTCGAGATTGCGCGGGCCGCAATTACGCGTTGTCGGACAACTGCACTGGACTCCCCTAGTTCGTCACTGGCCATTTCAATCCGACTTGGAGAATCAACAAAGACTCGAATATCAATACGATCAAGAAGCGGGCCCGACAAACGCTGTAGATACCTTCGAATTGCAACTTGGGTGCAGGTGCAGCTTCGACCTCGGCCACTGAAGCGTCCGCAAGGACAAGGATTTGCTGCGAGAACCAACATAAATCTTGCGGGATAAGTAACTGATCCAACCGCTCTAGAAATAGTTACATTCCCCGATTCGAGAGGCTGGCGAAGTGAATCCAATACCCCGCGCGCACATTCAGGTGCTTCGTCAATAAATAGAACACCTTGATGTGCAAGGGAAGTTGCGCCGGGGCGAATTGCATGTGCACCTCCACCAATCATTGCGGGCGCTGTAGTTGTGTGATGTGGTGCTACGAAAGGGGGAAGCTTAGAAAGTAATTCTCGATCCAAAAGTGTTCCTGCAATCGAATGTATTGCGGTGACTTCCAAAATTGAATCTTCAGTTAGTGGCGGCAGAATCGAAGGAATTCTTTCAGCAAGCATTGTCTTTCCGGTGCCAGGTGGTCCAATAAAAAGTAGATGATGTCCGCCAATCGCAGCAACTTCCAAAGCTCTTCGCGCACCGACTTGCCCCGCTACATCACATAGATCCAAATAGTTCTCATTCTCATTTGAGATGAATGGATCTGGTGAAACTGAAATTTCGCCAAACCTTAAATATTTAAGCGCATCCGCTAATGAATTTATGGCGATGATTTCGATTCCTGAAACACACTTTGCTTCGGCATAGTTATTAAATGGAACCAAGGCTTTAGTGAAACCAAACTTCTTCGCTGCTAAAACTGCTGGCAATACGCCCCTCACGTTGCGGAGCTGACCATCCA
>JBILDT010000011.1:0-16930 GCA_044352485.1 Candidatus Nanopelagicaceae bacterium | reverse complement strand
AAATGCAATCTGCTTACCATCGGGATGAACTAGGGAAACGTGTCCACCACGCCATTTTGCTTCTCTTGGTGTATTCAAAGTAAATCCAAGATCGGCAAGCCAGGCATCATAAAGATCAATCATCATCTGAGTTCCTGCGGCGCATTTTGCCTCTATATTTTTAATTCCAGCTTTTTCAATAATTCCAAATGAAGATTGCACAGAACGAAGCGCAATTATGGAAGGCGTTGCGATTTGAAAACCAGCTAAACCATCAGCTTTCTTAAATATTGGCCCCATATCAAACATATTTTCCTGGGCATGCCAGCCTTGAATTGGAACTTGCAATTCGTTCTGCACTCGCTTGGAAACATATAACCAACCAGGAGAACCTGGTCCAGAGAACCCAAATTTATATGTGCAACCAACTGCCAGATCAACACCATCTTTATCAAATTGCAGATCAATAGCACCAATTGCATGACTGCAATCCCAAATAGTAAATGCGCCATATTTTCGGGCGACATCAGTTAGCGCTTTAATGTCGTTTCGCGCACCTGCCCGATATTGAATAACTTCAAAAGTTACGAAGGCAACATCTTCACTCATGTATTTTTCTAGAATTTCTGGAGTGATTCGCTCGTGCTGCGAAATCGCAGGATCTTCATTGTTGATGATGACTAGATTTAATCCACGTTCTTTTGCATATCCCTGCAAGATATAGCGGTCGGTTGGGAAATTTGCGGCATCAATAATTATGGTTTTGCGGTCAGGTCGTGCGGCAAGTGCCGCGCCAGCAAGTTGGTAGAAATTAACTGATGTCGTATCAGTGACTAAAACTTGTCCTGCAGCCGCACCAAGAGTCGTGCGTCCCAATAAATCTCCGGTAGCAAATGGTTCTTCAATCCAATCACTCCAGCCCTCGACAACTTTTGCGCCCCAATCATTAAGCAGATAATCATTGATCACCTTAATTGTTCGCTTAGGCAACCGGCCCAATGAATTTCCATCCAAGTAACAAATTGCTGGGTCATTTATTATGAATTCATCCCGGAATTTCGCCAATGGGTCCTTGGCATCTAGATCGAGCGCATATTGCCTATTTGTTACATCCATTTTCCAACTGTAGCAATAGTCAAATACCCTTGCACTATGGCCGTCACTAATTTGTTGAATCTAGAGTCAGTCTCAAAATCTTTTGATATTCGAGCGTTATTAGATGGTGTCTCACTTGGCGTAAACGCTGGTGATCGAATCGGAATTGTTGGCAGAAATGGTGGTGGCAAAAGCACGCTAATTAAAGTGATGGCTGGGATTGAAGCACCAGACTCTGGACGGGTCTCAAAAGCCGGCTCAATAAATATTGGATTACTGGGGCAGAGCGATGACTCAGATGAAGATTCATTGGTGCGCGATGTCGTCCTCGGAGATTTAGCAACACATGAGTGGGCAGGTAATTCAAAAGTTAGAGAAGTCCTAACTGGATTATTTGGCGGCATTAGCGAAGAGCTGCTTAATCGAAAGATTTCTTATTTATCTGGTGGTGAACGCCGTCGGGTTAATTTGGCGAAGTTGTTAATTGCGGATCTTGACTTAGTTTTATTAGATGAACCAACAAACCACTTAGATGTGGAAGGGGTTTCATGGCTTGCACAATATTTAAAGCGCAATACAAAATTAGCAGTTGTAGTGATAACTCACGATCGTTGGTTCTTGGATGAAGTCTCGGATCAAATCTGGGAAGTTGTAGATGGAAATGTTCTGGCCTATGACGGTGGATATTCCGCATATGTTTTATCTAAAGCTGAACGAGCCCGTCAGATAACAGTTGAAGATAGCAAGCGAAATATGTTGATCCGAAAAGAACTTGCCTGGCTTCGAAGAGGTGCACCTGCACAAACTGTAAAACCAAAATTTAGAATAGATGCCGCTAACACTTTGATTGCAAATGAGCCACCACCTAGAAACGAGACTGAGCTTCTAAATTTTGCAGCAAATAGATTAGGAAATACAGTTTTTGAAATTCATCAAGCAACGATCAAGGCCGGCGAAAAAATGATTTTGGAAGACCTTTATTGGAACATCGGTCCCGGTGATCGCATTGGTGTTGTGGGAGTAAACGGTGCTGGTAAAACAACTTTGTTCAGAGCCTTGCTTGGTCAGATTAGTTCTACAGCCGGCAAGATAACGACGGGAGTGACGGTAAAAGCTGCATTTCTCTCACAACATCTTGAAGAGTTAGATCCAACTTGGCGAGTTCTAGAAGCAGTAGAAAAAGTCGCTAACCAGGTTCAATTAGGAAACGGTAAAGAGTTATCAGCCAGCCAACTCTGTGAAAAGTTAGGTTTCAATACAGATTCGCAGTGGACTCCGGTCGGAGATTTATCGGGCGGCGAGCGTCGCAGGTTGCAATTGACTCGGCTACTAATGGATAGCCCAAATGTCTTATTGCTTGATGAGCCGACAAATGATTTTGATGTCGAGACTCTGACTGCTCTTGAAGATTTACTTGACTCCTTTGGCGGCACGCTTTTAGTAATTTCACACGATAGATATTTCCTAGAACGAGTATGTGATCGCTTTGTTGGCTTACTAGGGGATTCAAAGCTACGCGATTTACCTAGGGGCATCGATGAATATTTAAAGCTTCGAACTAGTTCGATTGAAACTAGCGGATCTGTAACAACAAAAGTCAAGACATCAAATATTGCAGAGATCAAAGAAGTGCGGAAAGAGATTGCGAAGTATGAACGCCAAATCGCAAAGCTGGAAACACAAATTACTGAGTTAGAGAGTCAGCAGAGTGAACTAGCTTTTGATCATGAAAAATTAGGGCAGAACATGGAAGAATTAGCAAAGTTATCCCAAGAGAAGTCTGCAATCGAAGAGAGTTGGTTGCAGGCTAATACAAGTTTAGAAGGTCTCGAAAATTAAGATTACACATTCACAAACTGCCAGACTTGAAGCGCTTGCTGCAATTTCTGGTGTATTAATCGCGCTGCAATCGCGCGCAAATGGCGAACTCTCGCATTTATTAGGCAATAGCACTGAAGCGGCGCTTGTCTCTTTTGGTTCAGGTTTGATTGTCATATCTCTTATTGCACCTTTTAATAAATCAATTAAAACTGGAATTCGAAACCTTCGTGTTGCCGTTGCTGCAAAACAAATTCCAAGGTGGCGACTTTTTGCTGGAGTTCTTGGTGGAAGTTTTGTTGCACTACAAACTCAAGTTGTGCCGATAATTGGCGTGGCTCTTTATTCTGTGGCATCAATTGCGGGCCAAACCGCTATGTCATTGATAGTAGATCGAATTGGCTTAACCGGTGGTGGCAAAAAATTGATTTCAAAACGTCGAGTCATGGCAGCTTTGATAACTGTATTTGCTGTTTTTATCTCAGCGCTGGATCGAATTTCCTTGGCATCGTTCTCGGTTTTTGCGGTTGCCCTTGCAACGTTAGCCGGCGCCTTAGTCGGTGTTCAACGTGCGCTCAATGGCCAGATTAATGAATATTCGAAGGCAAGTTTCACAACTTCGCTATTGAATTTCTTTATGGGAACTTCGGTTTTAGCACTTATGTTATTTGCGCTTCTAATCTTTAACGGAGATGAAATAGTTCCGCTTCCAAGTGGTCCATGGTGGATTTACACTGGAGGAACAATTGGTGTTATCTATATTGCATTTACTTCAACAATTGTTCAACATCTCGGCGTTCTAACATTCACGCTCTTTAGCGTGGGCGGCACTTTAATCGGGTCACTTCTAATTGATCTGATTGCGCCAACAAATGGAAATACCGTCTCTTGGTATCTCGTTTCAGGAATCCTGATGACCTACCTAGGTGTTGTTATTGGTGGGCAATCAAGGCTATTTAAGCGCTAAGCGCGACCAGCAAGTTTTACAGCGTCCGCAACTTTAGTTACAACCTGAGTATCAAAAACACTTGGAACAATGAAGTTTGCATTTAACTGATCTGATGTAACACAAGAAGAAATAGCATCAGCTGCTGCAACCAACATCGCGTCTGTAATTTTTGTGATTCGACCATCAAGTAAACCACGGAAGATTCCTGGGAATGCAAGAACATTATTGATTTGGTTTGGTTGATCACTTCTGCCAGTAGCAACAACAGCTGCATATTTACGTGCAATTGCAGGATCTATCTCTGGATCTGGATTTGCTAGCGCAAATACGATTGAACCTGCAGCCATTGCAGCAACATCTGATTCCTTCAATACATCAGGAGCGCTGACACCAATAAAGATATCGGCGCCAACCATGGCTTCTGAAATTGTTCCACTGAACTTTCCAGGTGAGCAATTATCTACAAACCAGGTGCGCATCTCTTCATCGCCAGCTTTATGTTCGGAGACCAGACCATCTTTATCGTAACCAATAATGTTTTTGGCACCACTTGCTACTAGCAGTCGAGCAATTGCAGTTCCGGCAGCTCCGGCCCCACTCATTACTATTTTTGCCTTTGCTAAATCTTTCTTCACAAACTTAAGTGCATTGGTAAGAGCAGCAAGCACGACAATTGCAGTTCCGTGTTGGTCATCATGAAAAACTGGGATATCTAGAAGATCTCTAAGGCGCCGCTCGACTTCAAAACAGCGAGGTGCAGAGATATCTTCTAAATTTATTCCGCCGTAAACCGGAGCAATGATTTGAACAGTTCTTACAATCTCATCTACATCTTGAGTATCCAAACAGACTGGCCAAGCATCAACATCAGCAAATCGCTTGAATAGCGCAGCCTTACCCTCCATCACAGGAAGCGCAGCTTCTGGCCCAATATTTCCGAGTCCCAAGACAGCCGATCCATCTGTAACAACTGCAACAGTATTTCGTTTGATTGTTAGGCGTCGAGCATCTGATTTATCAGCAGCAATTGCTTGTGAAATACGTGCAACACCAGGGGTATAAGCACGGGATAAATCATCACGGGTTTTTAGTGGAACCTTAGATTGAATTTCAATCTTTCCACCAAGGTGCAATAAGAAAGTGCGATCACTTACTTTACGAACAGTAAGTTCTGGATGGCTGGCGATTGATGCAGTAATTGCTTCAGCGTGTTCAGCATCGATTGCATCGCAAGTTACATCTATTACAACGTGATCTAAGAAAGATTCAACAACGTCAAGTGCTGTAATCGCAGCTCCTGCAGCAGTAATCGCAGTCGTAACTTCAGCAACTGGTTGTGCAGAAGGCGGACCTTCAACGCGAATCGTTATTCCGTAGCCAGGACTTGTAGATGCCATGTTTTATACAACTCCATATAAGCGATCGCCGGCATCGCCCAAACCAGGAACGATGTAACCCTTTTCATTTAATTTTTCGTCAAGAGCGCCAGTAACAATTGTTATTGGCAAGTTCTTTCCAGCAAATTCTTTTTCAAGTAGTGCAATTCCTTCAGGTGCAGCCAAGATAGTTATTGCAGTGATATCGGTGGCACCGCGCTCAATAAGGTAATTGATTGCGGCAATCAAAGTTCCACCGGTTGCAAGCATTGGATCAAGGATGTAGCACTGCCGTCCAGTTAAATCATCAGGTAAGCGGTTTGCATATGTAGATGGTTGCAGAGTGTCATGATCGCGAATCATTCCAAGAAAGCCAACTTCAGCTGTCGGCATCAATCGCGTCATTCCCTCGAGCATTCCAAGGCCAGCGCGCAAAATCGGGACAACTACAGGTCTTGGTTTTGTAAGTTCGACACCATCGGCCATCGCAACTGGGGTCTTAACTTTTACTGGAGTTGTGCGAACTTCTCGCGTTGCTTCGTAAGCCAATAAAGTGACGATTTCTTCAGTTAATTGGCGAAAAGTTGGAGAATTAGTTTTTTCATCCCGAAGCACTGTCAATTTATGTGCAAGCAATGGATGGTTCGCTACATGAATCTTCACGACGCATACCTTACTCGCGCTAGTGGGGCTTGTCGCACGCCCGCTTTAGTGTCAGTATTGAAGCCTGCATTAATAGGACCGGGGGGTGAGCGCAATGATAAACGAGTCGAGCAAGGTGGAAGACTTTGGGATTATTGCGTGGCACGAAGATGGTCGCTGGAATGTGTCGGAACTAACTCATGCCAGGGATCTCGGTTCAATCATGGATCAATTGAATTCGCAAGCAACTAATGGTGGGGCGATTGCGCTGATTGCAATCGAAGAAGATTATTTTGTTGTTGCTAGAGCGCTTGGTTCTCAAATGCAAATGATGATTAGTGATGTTACATATGCACTCGAGTCTGATTTAGCTGCTGACTTACTTGAAATGTTGGATCTGCCATTTCCGGAAGAAGATGATGATTCGCAACCTGGTGGTGACATTGATTTACTTTCAGATCTCGGCATGAGTGCAATGGAACTTGAAGCGCTCTGTGATGATCCAGAACTTTTCCCTGACGAACAGTTAGATGCAATAGCGTCAAAACTTGGATTTGGAAATCAATTCGCCGAACTTTATGAGAGCCAATAAACATTGTCTTTAATTTCAAATTCTTATCAAGATGAAATGCAGCAGGCGTTAGAAATTGCTAAATCAGCGCTCGCTTCCGGTGATGTCCCAGTGGGCGCACTAATATTAAATCCAGCGGGCGAAGTGATTTCAACTGGTTTTAATCGCAGAGAAATCGATAACGATCCAAGTGCACATGCTGAAATTATTGCGCTTCGCGAAGCTGCAATCGCGAATAGTTCTTGGCGTTTGGATGGTCACACAATTGTCGTGACACTTGAACCTTGCCCAATGTGCGCAGGTGCAATTTCGCAGGCAAGAATAAAGACATTGGTATTTGGCGCTTGGGATGCAAAAGCTGGTGCAGTTGGCTCAGTTTGGGATGTTCTGCGTGATCCAAGGACGCTGCATCAGGTTGAAGTTATTTCAGGAGTGAATGAAAGCGAATGCGCTTTGCTATTAAGCGAGTTCTTCAAGAATAATCGTTAACGAGCACTGCACTGGCTCGGTTACTCTTAACCAGTGAGTCCAATAACAACATATGCCTATCTTGGTCCAACCGGGACTTTCACTGAGGCAGCGCTTCGCCAAATCGCAGGTGAATCAGATGTTCTGGTTCCTTATTCAAATGTAACTGCGGCACTCGACGCAGTCCGCGATGGCAAAGCTGAAAAAGTTTTAGTTCCAATTGAAAATTCCGTAGAGGGTGTTGTTTCTAGAACGCTGGATGAATTAGCGGTCGGAACTCCACTAGTTGTAACAGCTGAAACAACTCTTCCAGTTTCCTTTGCACTTATGGTTCTGCCCGAAAATGTTGGTAAGCCAATTACAAAAATTGCTACCCATCCCCATGCCGAAGCGCAATGTCGCTCTTATATTGCCAAGAACTATCCCCAAGCCGAAGTCGTCGAGATGTCCTCCACTGCCGGAGCCGCTAAAGGCTTAAAAGATGGAAATTACGATGCCGCCATTGCATCTGAAATTGCTGCAAAAAATTATGGTCTCAAAGTTATAGCTAGCGATATCGGCGATAACACCGGCGCAGTAACTCGATTTGTAGTGGCCCAAAAACCTGGTGAAACTCCAAAACCAACCGGAAATGATCGAACTTCACTTGTTGCCTTTATTGGAATTGATCATGCTGGAGCGCTACTAGAAATTCTTACAGAGTTTGCAAAACAAGATGTCAATTTAACTTTTATTCAATCACGTCCGACTGGCCGCGAACTCGGTCACTACCATTTCATCATTGATGCAGAAGGACATATTGCAGACCCTAAAGTAGCTGCGGCCATTGAAGGTGTGCGCAAAATTTGTGAGGACATTCGTTTCCTTGGCTCATATCCACGTGTTGGTAAAAGTAACTAGATAGGCTTGCACACGTGATTGATCTAAAAACTTTACGGGAAAATCCCGATGCAATCCGCCATTCCCAGAAAGTTCGTGGCGAAGATGTTGCAGTTGTAGACCAACTAATTGAAGCTGATGCTCTTAGCAAGGCGGCGCTAAGTGAATTTGAAACTATTCGGGCCGAACAAAATGCCCTATCTAAATCAGTTGGCGCAGCTAAAGGTGATGAGAAAACGGCGCTTTTAGAGAATGCAAAAGAGCTAGCAAATAAGGTCAAGGCAGCAGATGCCAAGCGCAGCGAGCTTGAAGCTAAGACACGTGAATACTTGTTAAAGATTTCAAATTTAATTGATTTAGATGCGCCAGTTGGTGGCGAAGAAGATTTCAAGGTAATTGAAGAAATTGGTAAGCCACGTGATTTCAAGGGCGAGGGTTTTGAACCAAAAGATCATGTGGAATTAGGAAAACTGCTTAAGGCAATCGATACCGAGCGCGGTGCAAAAGTTGCTGGCTCTCGTTCTTATTACTTAACTGGTCCTGGCGCAATGTTGGAATTTGCACTTGTTAATTTTGCAATCTCATCAGCGGTAAAAGCTGGATTCATTCCAGTAATTCCACCAGTTCTGGTAAATCCAGCTGCGATGGAGGGCACCGGATTTCTTGGCCAGGCCGCGGAGAATGTTTATCACTTAGCGGAAGATGATGTTTATCTGGTTGGCACAAGTGAAGTTCCACTTGCTGCGTATCACATGGATGAAATTGTTGAGAATTTACCAATTAGGTATGCCGGTTATTCATCATGTTTCCGTCGCGAGGCTGGGACTTACGGCAAAGATACCCGCGGAATTATCCGTGTCCATCAATTCGATAAAGTTGAAATGTTTTCATTTGTTAAACCTGAAGATGCGAAAGCTGAGCATTTGCGACTTCTCGAATGGGAGAAGGATTTTCTGAAGGCAATGGAAGTTCCATTTAGAGTTATAGATGTTGCATCTGGAGATTTAGGATCAAGTGCAATTCGTAAATTTGATTGTGAAGCCTGGATACCAACTCAGGGTTCTTATCGCGAAGTAACTAGCACCTCTAATTGCACTGAATTTCAAGCGCGCAGATTAAATATTAGATACCGTGATGATTCTGGAACTAAGCCAGTAGCAACACTAAATGGCACCCTCGTCGCAGTTCCAAGAATGATTGTTGCAATTTTTGAGAACCATCAAAATCAAGATGGATCAGTAAATGTGCCAAAGGCGCTTCGTCCCTTCTTAGGCGTAGATACTTTGGTGCCATCTTTATGATTCCAGGTAAGCGCCCTAAGTTAATTGCAACTGATTTAGATGGAACGATAGTTCCACACCTTGGTCCGATTTCAGATCGCACAGTTGCAGCATTTAAAAAAGCTCATGATTTAGGAATTGAAATTTTCTATATAACTGGGCGACCACCACGCTGGATGAATGAAATCCGTGATTCGTTTGGATTTGGAAATGCAGTGTGCGCTAATGGCGCAATCTTATATGACCTAATAAATGGCAGAGTTCTAGAGCAATGGCTGATGCCAAAGGAGAATCAATTAGAAGTTGTTAAGCGTCTGCGCAAACATCTTCCGGGTATTCATTTTGCTGTGGAATACGATGAAGAATTCCATCGCGAGATCAAATACGAAACTAAGTGGGATATTGGTCTAGATAATGTCGGTGTAGAAAATATTGAAGAGAAGATCGAACAACCAGCATTTAAAATGCTTGGACGATGCGGCAATAATGAATTCACATCCGATCAGATGTTAGAAATTGCTACGCGCGAACTAGATGGAATTGCAAACATAACCCATTCAAATTCAAGTGAATCACTAATCGAAATTTCTGCAGTTGGCGTAAGCAAGGGCGAGACTCTTGCAAAGATGGCCGCTCGCGCAGGGCTAACAAGTGAAGACTGCGTCAGCTTTGGCGATAACCCAAATGATTTCTCAATGCTGCAATGGGCATCAAGATCTTGGGCAATGTCTGATGGTCATCCCGATGGCTGGAAGCATGCAAAGTTTGTGGCCGAAGCCCACTATCACGACGGGGTTGCAATGGTCATCGAAGAACTCCTGGAATTGCCCGCTTAACTAGTTAGAGGGTAAGTTTGCCCACGGAGGGCTCGCATAGCGGCCGAGTGCACCGGTCTTGAAAACCGGCAAACGAAAGTTTCGTGGGTTCAAATCCCACGCCCTCCGCCAGTTTTCTTGATTTTTGAGGCTTATTCCCCTGTGGGGGAATTCATAACTCCAAGAGGCAACTACGCCTAGCGTGATTTAACGATGCCCTGCAAAATTACCCCATGGCTACTGGGGTATTTTCAGAATCACGAGCAAAGATAAAAGAGCGCACTCTTAGAACTGATAAGTGGTGGGTACAACCGCTGATCACGTTTTCAGTTTTGATGAGCTTCATTGTTTATGCAACTTTTCGCGCCTTTGAAAATAAATATTATTTTGCTGAACCTTTAGTTTCTCCACTTTACTCACCATGTCTTTCCACGGCATGCGTAGATGGCACTTCACCGCTTGGACAACCATTCAATAGTCAGTATTTTGGAATCGGAATTTCACCAGCTCTATTTATTCTGATCTTCCCACTTGGATTCAGATTGACTTGCTATTACTACCGCAAGTCTTACTACCGGGCATTCTGGATGTCACCTCCTGCATGTGCAGTTGCCGAACCTCACGCAAAATACACAGGCGAAACTCGGGCCCCTTTAATTTTGCAGAATTCACACCGCTGGTTCTTTTATGCTGGCTTAGTTTTCAACGTCATTCTTACCTATGACGCAATCATTGCTTTCCGGAATGAAGAGAAAGAGTGGGGCCACATGAGTGTGGGAACTTTGGTTCTCGTCTTTAGCACAGTGATGCTCTGGCTTTATTCACTCTCATGTCATACCTGTCGCCACACAATTGGCGGCAGATTAAAACATTTCTCTAAGCACCCAATTCGCTACAAGACTTGGACTTGGATCTCAGCCCTAAATCATAAGCATCCAACATTTGCTTGGATCTCACTCTTCGGAGTGGCATTTGCCGATATCTACGTCCGCCAAGTTGCATCTGGCGCCTGGACCAATTTCTACTTCTTCTAAAGAGAGAAACTAATGACATCCCTTGAAAAACATAAGTACGACGTAGTCGTTATCGGTGCCGGTGGCGCCGGACTTCGCGCAGCGGTTGAAGCACGCGCAGCCGGACTTCGCGTAGCAATTGTTTGCAAGTCTCTATTCGGTAAGGCCCACACTGTTATGGCCGAGGGTGGCGCCGCAGCATCAATGGGTAACGTCAATGAGAAAGATAATTGGCAGGTTCACTTCCGCGACACTATGCGCGGTGGAAAATTTTTAAATCATTATCGAATGGCAGAACTACATGCCAAGGAATCACCAGATCGCATCTGGGAACTTGAAGTATGGGGCGCACTCTTTGATCGCACAAAAGAGGGAAAGATTAGCCAACGTAACTTTGGTGGTCATGAATATCCTCGCTTAGCTCACGTTGGCGATCGCACTGGTCTTGAATTAATTCGCACAATGCAACAGCGTATTGTTGCGTTGCAACAGCAAGATGCTAAAGAGAGCGGCAACGCAGAAAGCCACATCAAAGTATTCGCTGAACTCACAATCACCGAAATCCTAAAAGAGAACGGCAAGATTGCTGGTGCTTATGGCTACTGGCGCGAGAATGGCAATGAAGTTTTATTTGAAGCCCCAACAGTAATTATTGCTACTGGTGGCGTTGGCAAGACTTTCAAGATTACATCTAACTCTTGGGAAGGCACTGGCGATGGCCACGCCCTAGCACTTAAAGCTGGAGCAAATTTAGTTGATATGGAATTCTTGCAATTCCACCCAACCGGAATGGTCTGGCCACCATCAGTTCGCGGAATTCTTGTAACCGAATCAGTTCGTGGTGAAGGTGGAATTCTCACTAACTCACTAGGCGAACGCTTTATGTTCAAATACATTCCAGAAGTTTTCAAAGATAAATATGCTGACAATGAAGCAGAAGCAGATCGTTGGTATTTGGATCAAGATAACAACCGTCGTCCACCAGAGCTTCTTCCTCGCGATGAAGTTTCTCGTGCAATCAATGCTGAAGTTAAAGCTGGTCGCGGCACCGAACATGGTGGCGTGTATCTAGATGTTTCAAAGCGAATTCCTGCCGATGTAATTAAGAAGCGTCTACCCTCAATGTGGCACCAGTTCTACGAACTAGCTGGTGTAGATATCACTAAGGAAGCAATGGAAGTTGGTCCTACCTGTCACTATGTAATGGGTGGCGTTGAAGTAGAACCAGATACCGCAGCAGCTATTGGAGTTCCTGGTCTATTTGCAGCTGGTGAAGTTGCTGGTGGAATGCACGGATCAAACCGTCTCGGCGGAAATTCACTTTCAGATCTCTTGGTATTCGGTCGTCGCGCAGGAATGGGCGCAGTTGAATATGTGAAGAAGAATCCAACTGCAACAGTTTCAGAGAAAGCCATTGCAGATGCAGCAGCCAGAATCGAAGCACCATTTAGTCGTGCTGGTGGCGAGAATTCATACTCATTGCATGCAGAACTGCAAGAAGTAACCCACAACCTTGTCGGAATCATCCGTACTGGAAAAGAAGTTGAAGAAGCTATCGAAAAGATTGCAGCAATTCGCGCTCGCAGTGCAAGCGTTGCAGTTGCTGGCAGCCGCCAGTTCAACCCAGGTTTCCACTTAGCTTTCGACTTAGACAACATGTTGTTAGTTGCCGAGAGCACAGCGAAATCTGCGCTACTTCGCGAAGAATCTCGTGGCGGACATACTCGTGATGATTTCCCAGGCATGAGTTCAAAGTTCCGCCAGATAAATCACATCTCAAGTTTTGATGGCAAGGTTGTAAATGTAAAAGTTCAACCGCTGCCACCAATCCCTAAAGAGCTCTTTGATTTATTCGATATCCACGAACTTGAAAAATATATGACACCAGAAGAAATTGCGAAAGGTGGTTCAAACTAATGGCCCGCAAACTCAAACTTCGGATCTGGCGCGGCGACGCAACAGATGGTGGACTTAAAAACGTTGAAGTAGAAGCAAATGATGGTGAAGTAGTTCTAGATTTAATTCACCGCGTTCAAGCAACCCAGATGGGCGACTTAGCGGTTCGTTGGAATTGCAAAGCTGGCAAGTGCGGATCTTGCTCGATGGAAATTAACGGTAAGCCACGTCTTGCTTGTATGACCCAAGTTTCCTCATTCCCTGAAGGTGAAGAAATTACTGTCACACCACTTCGTGCATTTCCAGTCATCAAAGACTTGGTTACCGATGTTTCATTCAACTATCGCAAAGCCATGGAAGTTCCTGCATACGAACACCCAAAGAATCTTGCACCTGGTGAAGCTCGAATGGAACAAATCGATGTCGAGCGCAGCCAAGAGTTCCGTAAATGCATCGAATGTTTCTTATGCCAAGACGTGTGCCACGTTGTTCGTGATCACGAAGAGAATAAGAAATCATTCGCTGGCCCACGCTTCTTTATTCGCATCGCAGAATTAGATATGCACCCACTTGATATGTTGAAGAATCGCAAACAAAAAGCTCAAGAAGAGCATGGTCTTGGAATGTGTAACATCACCAAGTGCTGCACCGAAGTGTGCCCAGAACATATTCGCATCACCGATAACGCAATCATTCCGATGAAAGAGCGCGTAGTCGATGTTAAATATGATCCAGTTCGCTGGTTAGGCTCAAAGATTCGCAAACGCGAGGGTATTGTTTAATTCATGACTCCGCTGCTGCTCGTAGCCTTTGGCGGAGTAGCAGGAACTCTGGTTCGTTATGGAATCGGAATCCTTGTCCCAGAAGATAGACCGGGAACCCTTGCTGCAAATTTAATCGGTGTTGCCCTTGCTTCAGCTCTTCTAGTTTTAATGGAACGTCGTGGAATTACTCAACTGCGGTTAATTCTGCTTCCAGGTTTCTGTGCCGGTATGACAACTTTCTCGGCAGTTACAGTTCATTCAATTGAACCATCTGATGGTGGATTTTTCTATCTTGCAACAACAGTCGTTCTAAGTTTACTAATTGTTGTTGTGGTCTTGCCAATTGCCCGAAAAATGATTCCGGTGCGCAGATGAATACGCTGCTTATAATTCTTGGAGCATCTGTTGGCGCTCCCGCTCGATTTGCAATTGATCAATACATTAGACGATTTACAACCAAACCGTATGGCACGTTTTCGGTAAACATCTTAGGTTCTTTTCTGATTGGTTTAACTTTCAAATCATCAGAAAACGTAAATGACTTACTTGCTATTGGCTTTGCTGGTGCATTTACTACTTGGTCCACCTTTATGTTGGATCTGTATCTAGCTTACGAATTACGGCGCTATAAAGATGCGCTAATAAATGTCAGCGCATCACTAATTTTTGGTCTGCTTGCCGCTTGGGCGGGCATTCAAATAGTTAGTTAGATTTAGTTAAATTTGAAATCCAGACTTCAACTTCATCTGGATGACTTGGTAACTTATTAGATAAAACTCGACAACCAGTCTCAGTTACAAGAACATCATCTTCGATTCGAACTCCGATACCGCGATATTGGGCCGAAAACAGTTCATCATCTGGATGGATGTAAAGCCCAGGCTCAACAGTAAGAATCATTCCAGCTTCTAAAACGCCATCTCGATATTGTTCTACGCGAGCTTCGTTGCAATCATGAACATCTATTCCCAACATGTGGCTTACACCGTGCACTGTCCAACGCTTATGCAATCCCATATCTGGATCAAGAGACTCGGCCGCAGAAACTGGAAGCACACCCAGTCTCTCTAAACCTTTAGCTAAAACTTCGTGCGATGCATTTGTAATATCTTTAAACTTTGCACCTGGCTTAACCGCAGCAAAACCAGCTTTCTGCGCCTCGTAAACCAACATATAGATCTCGCGCTGGGCTGGTGAAAACTTTCCATTTATCGGCAAAGTTCTAGTGATATCTGCTGTGTAAAACGATTCGACTTCAACTCCGGCATCAATCAAAATTAAATCACCGTTTCTCACTTCGCCATCATTTCTAATCCAATGCAAAATACAGGCGTGCGCACCTGAAGCAGCGATGGTGTCGTATCCAAGTTCATTTCCTTCAACACGGGCCCGGCCAAAGAAAGCTGCTTCAATTACACGTTCGCCACGTTTTGTTTCAGTAGCGACATCAAACACCCGGACCATGTCAGCAAAACCACGATTCGTTGCATCAATCGCTTTCTGCATTTCAGCAATCTCGTACGAATCTTTAATCAATCTAATTTCAGAGAGATAGGTGATTAACTCTGCGGTCGCTTTTTTATCTTTGGATAGCTTCTTATCTACAACCTTGTTCTCGCCTCTTACATACACTGTTGGCTTTTCATTACTTAAGAATTTTTCTAGATCCTCAACTTGTCGCACAGCAAGACCATATTTGCGCTCAGTTTCTTCTAAAGTCATTCGACGACCAACCCAGAATTCACCATATTTAGCATCTCGGTAAAACTCAGTGGTTTTTCGCGAAGATCGAGGATGAATAAATAAAAGTGCTTCGTGGCCATTCGTATTTGGCTCAAGAATAAATACTGAATCTGGAACCGCATCTCCTGCAGTAATTCCTGTGAAATAAGAAAATGCCGAATGCGCGCGGAAGCGATAATCAGTATCGCTGCTTCGAGTTTTCAGTCCACCAGCCGGAATAATTACTCGCTTGCCTGGATACTTCTTCGAAAGTTTTTCAATTCGCACTTTGACGAATGGGATAGCCTCGCTTGGAACAATTCCCTCAAGCGGAGTCGGCGCCCAACCGGTCTTCATAAATTCTGCTAATCCACGGGGATTTGCCGCATCATATTTACGGCTGCCATCTTTCGATTCATTCATGGTTTAAGCCTAACCCTTCCCAGAAGATAGTTCTATCAAATCACCATCTTGGATATATTCGAGGTATGAGCATCGAACTTCTATTCGAGCAGATTCAATCACTGTTGAATGGCCAGAACCCCCGAACCTTGATTGGGATAGTCGGAAAACCGGGTGCGGGAAAATCTACCGTTGTTGAGGAAATTTCAAAGAAGTTTGATTCCAAAACGGTATCAATAATTCCGATGGATGGATTTCATTTAAGTAATGAAGAATTGATTTCTTTGGGTCGCCGTGAACGAAAAGGCGCGCCCGATACATTTGATGTCGAAGGCTTTACCTTACTTATTAAGAGCGTGAAAATCGATCATAGTGTTGACCATAAGTTTCCAATCTTCCACCGTGAAATTGAAGCATCAATAGCGGATGAAGGAATGGTTCCTAAAGAATCAAAAGTTGTAGTCATTGAAGGCAATTATTTGTTTTCAGAAGCTCACGGTTGGAATGGGATTTATCCATTGCTAGATCACAGCTGGTTTATTGAAATCGATGATGAGATTAGAATCGAAAGACTTATCGCTCGCCATGTTCGTTATGGGAAAACTCGTGAAGAAGCAGAGGCCTGGTCTCGGGGCAGCGATGAAACGAACGCTCGGTTTATTGGCTTAACGGCCAACCGGGCTGAAAACCGAATTAACCTCGCGTAACAATTAGGTCTTTTATGGTTGTAAACTTTCCTCACCACTTGGAGACGTCGCATAGCCCGGTCGAGTGCGCCTCACTGCTAACGAGGTAAGGGGTAAAACCCTTCAAGAGTTCAAATCTCTTCGTCTCCGCTCTTAAATGAATTTGATTTAATGTTCTGTAATTTCCCTTGATAGCCTTGTCGGATGCCTTCAATCTTTGAGACTGATGCTGCAGTAGACAAGCTTGCAGCCACGGCAATCATCCAGACTAAAGAGTTGTTGCATCAGTCTGAAAAGTTACGTGATCGTCGCGAAAAGGCCAGTCGTAAGCGGGTTGCCCGACTATTTAAAGACCCTAAAGCAATTGAAGCGACAATAACTCTTACCGATGAAGTTATGCGAATTAGTTCGGTGCAATCTTCTTCGCGAATTTTCCGTCGCGCAGCCAAGAAGGCAAGTTTGGTTGGATTCGGCGCAGTAAATGCACTCGGACTTCACTTCATTGGCGTCTTGTCACGAGTCGTTCCGGGACCGATTGTTGGCCTTGTTCATAAACGAGTTCGCGCTCTTTCCAA
>JBILDT010000077.1:0-5098 GCA_044352485.1 Candidatus Nanopelagicaceae bacterium | reverse complement strand
GACATCATGGCCAAGGCGCCAACAATGGAGCTCATGCAAAAGTTCCACCCCAAGACCGAGATCCGAAGCCCCCTGCCCGGCCACAGCGCCCCGCTCTCCAGTCAGGCATTTGTCGATACATTCGGGTATGCCCCGGAATTTCACATTAATCGGGACGATATCTGAGTCTTGGTAACAGAACTGTTACGAAATTGCCTTAAAAGAGGCTTGACCTAGCCTGTGTGCCCCATAAGAATTTGAGCCGTGTAGCAGAACTGCACACTTTATCTACGTAGAGAATGGATATAAATGCAAAAGAACTCAAAACTAGCGATTGTTATTGCTGGTGTTGTTGCGATTGCTTTGGTTGCATTTTTTGTAACCAGATCAGGATCTGATTCAGCAACAGACACAAGCAAGGCAAGCGGAAATCTTGAAATCTTTACCTGGTGGGCATCAGGCGGCGAAGCTGCTGGTCTAGAAGGTATGACTACAGAATTCACAACACAGAACCCAGATTTAACTTTCGTTAACGCTTCAGTTGCTGGTGCAGCTGGTGTAAACGCTAAGGGTGTTCTTGTATCACGTATGGAAGCAGGCAACCCACCTGATACTTTCCAAGCACACGCTGGTGAAGAACTATCATCATATGTAAGAGCTGGACAACTTGAAGACCTTACTGAGCTATACAAAGCAGAAGGTTGGGACAAGGTATTCCCAGCAGATCTAATCAAGACAATTACAGTTGATGGAAAGATCTACTCAGTTCCAGTAAACATTCACCGTGCAAACGTTCTTTGGTGGAACCCAGCAGCAGCAGCAAAGGCTGGAATCACTAAGGCACCAGGTTCACTTGATGAAATGATTGCTGACATGGAGAAGTTCAAGAAGGTTGGAATTGACGGAATCGCTCTTGCAGGTATGGGCGACTGGGCAATTGCACACCTATTCGACTACGTTCTTCTAGCATCAATGGGTGCAGAGAAGTTCAACGGTCTCTGGAAGGGCACAACACCATGGGATGGTCCAGAAGTTTCAAAGGCAATTGATTACCTAGCAAAGATTCTTTCTTACGGTAACTCAAGCAAGTCACTTGACTGGCCAGATGCTGGAAAGCTTGTAACTTCAGGCAAAGCCGGTTTCTTCATCATGGGTGACTGGGCTTCATCACAATGGCAATCAGAAGGTCTAGTTCTTGGAACTGACTACACATGGGCTCCAGGTCCAGGAACTGATGGCATTTACCAATGGCTATCTGACTCATTCACACTGCCAGTTGGCGCACCTAACCGTGCTGCAGGACTTGCATGGTTGAAGGTTTGCGGATCACTTGCAGGACAAGATGCGTTCAACCCTAAGAAGGGTTCAATCGCAGTTCGTACTGACTCAGATCCATCTAAGTACGATGCCTACCTACAAGCTGCAATGAAGTCATGGAAGGTTGACACCCTAGTCGGTTCAACAGTTCACGGCGTTAACTACAGCAACGCAGGAATGGCTGCACTTAACTCTGCTGTAGGTAAGTTCTACACAGGTGGAGCTAAGGACAAAGCTGGCTTCGTAACTGGCCTAATCGCTGCTTACGATGCTCACAAGGCTTAATTAATAATTAAGCTGAAGTAAATTGCACAAAGAGTTCTGGTGGGGCTGGAAACAGCCTCACCAGAATTTGCAGTTATAAGCACTAGAAGTTTTTGAATGGTATTGGCTAGAGTTCGCGAATCAGTCCGCGCTCGCCAAAGTTTTATGTAGATTAAGTTTTCGAGAGGTGAGTGTTTAGGTGGCAGTTAAGAGTTCGACCAAGAAACCTAATCAAAGCTCCAAAAAGCGTATCCAAAGTCCTTGGGGCGGCTTCTTCTTCGTCCTTCCATCCATTATCGCGATGGCGATCTTCGTATACGGAATGATCGGCTGGACCCTTAAATTTTCTCTAAGCAATCGCACAAATGCATGGAGCAAGGACGATAGTTTTGCGGGCCTTAAAAACTTTACCGGCCTGCTTGATGACCCAGAATTTACTCACGCATTTTCCAACTTAGTTAAATTCACTCTGGTTTTCATGATCGGAACTTTAATTTCTGGTCTGATTATGGCCCTGCTCCTTGAAAAGGGAATTAAGGGCGAAGGATTATTCCGCTCAATTTATCTGTATCCAATGGCGATTTCTTTTATCGCGATGGGAACTTCTTGGCGCTGGCTTATGGACTCAGCGCAAGGCGAGAAAGCAACTGGTCTTAACTTAATTCTCAATAAAGTTGGTTTAAGTTCGCTCGAAAATAGTTGGTATACCTCGGAAAAAGGTTCGATGTATGCCATGGCACTTCCCGCGATCTGGCAGATGTCAGGTTATGTAATGGCGCTCTTCCTAGCTGGCTTCCGTGGAATTCCAGATGACTTGCGCGAAGCTGCTCGAGTAGATGGCGCATCAGAATTTAAGATTTATCGCCATATTTTATTCCCACAACTAAGCCCAACCTTCTTAACTGTTCTAATCATTCTGGGCCATATCTCGATGAAGGTCTTCGATTTAATCTACGGAATTTCCGGCAAGGGTTATGTAACGAAGGTTCTCGCTATTTATATGTGGCAAGTTATCTTCGACTTCCAGAACTATGCCAAGGGCGCAGCAATCGCGATGGTAATTCTTGTGTTGATCGCCGTAGTAGTTATTCCATACCTAATCTATGTAAACAAGACCGAGGAGGCGAATAAATGAGTTCTGATATCGCATCCCGCGTTACGCAATCAAAGGATATTTCGCGTAATAAGAAGAAGCTCGATGGCGTTGGCCAATTCTGGTTGGTCTTCCGTTACATCGCACTTGGTCTTCTCTTTGTTATTGCAGCGTTGCCGATCTACATCATGGTCATTAACTCCGTTAAGGGAATCACTGGCGTAAGCCAATCTGCAGCATTTATCCCACCAACCTCTCTCGATTTTGGTGCCTGGGGTCCAACCTGGGAAATTCTTCGCGAACCAATGGGACGAACACTCTTCTTCGTTCTGCAGTCCTCAATCATTTCAGCAATCATAGGATCGATAAATGGTTATGTATTTGCTAAGTGGCGCTTCAAAGGTTCAACAATAATTTTCACAACATTCTTGTTCGGTATGTTCATTCCTTACCAAGCAATCATGATTCCACTTACCCAATTCAACAAGTGGGCTGGTATCGGTGGAACAATTTATGTTCTGGTCTTTGCTCACATAATTTACGGAATTCCAATTTGCACATTGATTTTCCGTAACTATTACCAGGGTATTCCAAATGAATTAATCGAAGCTGCTCGCGTCGATGGCGCCAGCATGACTCACATCTATCGTGCAATCATCTTGCCGCTATCTATACCCGGCTTTGTGGTTGTGCTGATTTGGCAGTTCACATCGGCCTGGAATGACTTCCTCTTTGCGATCTTCCTTACCGGTGGATCACCGAAGTTATCGGTAGCAACAACCGCTCTTAACTTTATTACCGGTTCAGGTAACCAGGTTTATTATGGAAACAATATGACAGCTTCGTTAATCGTTTCGATTCCAACGCTGCTGGTCTATATGTTCCTAGGACGCTACTTCTTGCGCGGTCTGCTCTCTGGTTCCTTAAAGGGTTAAGCTAAAGATTAAAGAACGCCAAATTTCGCAAAGGCTTCACTAGGGGACATTCCCTCTTTGACTGCCTTGCGGAATAAGTTCTCGCCAGAATTCTTCTCGATAACGGCTTCAACAACCGCATCAATTGCTGCGACTGGAACGATAGTTACACCATCGCTGTCACCAACAATTAGATCACCAGGATTAATCGCAACGCCATCGATTTCGCATGGCACATTGTGTGCAACAACTTCGTAGCGGCCATTTATATCTACCGGCAAGGTTCCGGTTGCAAAGACTTTAAAGCCCATGGCATCGGTGCGCGATAGATCGCGAGTTGGGCCATCAGTAAGAGCGCCGGCAACACCCTTAAACGCGCAAGCAGTTGCAAGTAGCTCGCCCCAAAGTGCGGCACGTCCGGTGCGATTTGTTGGAGTCACATAAACCTGATCTTTGCCTACCGCATCAAGAGCTTTTAATAATCCGATGTAAGGAACTTCCGGGAAGGCATCAACACTCTCTAAGCGAACTGGAAAGGCATATCCCAGCATGATTCCGGAACCCGAAATCATGAGAATATCTTCATTCAATACTTGTCGGCCATAGCCCAATTTATCCAGGCAATCTGAAGCCAGAGCTGATGTAAAAATCTTACGAAGTTCAACTAAATCATGTGCCACTTAATTTCCCCAATGCTTAGCGATTTTTTCCTTTAAGAAGTCTGCACTATCAATCATGTTTTGCATACCATCAACACCATCTTCGATGCTGACCCAGCCCGAAAATCCTACGCTTTTGAGGGTTGAAAAGATAGCGTCATAATCATTTAGCCCTTGGCCGATAACACCATGCTTAAAGAAGGAAACATATCCAGCGCTGCCACCCTCTTGCTTTCGAAGTTCTTCAATACTTCCACCGGCTAAATGTCGATCACTCGCACCAACGGTCAGCACTCGATGTTTTACTTTCTCCAGTAATTCGAGTGGTTCCTCGCCAGCTGCAATTGCATTAGATGGATCAAATTGCACACCAAAACGTGGTGAATCTATTCGAGAGACTAAATCAACAAAGACATCCATCATCTGAGCAAATTCTGGCTCGGTCCAGAAATCATCTTTATAGTGATTCTCAATAACCAGAATCATGTCTAACTTCTCAGCTTCGACCAGACACTTTTCGATTGAATCAACGACATAGCCCATGCCTTGCTCGCGGGTAATATCTTTGCGGCGTTGACCCGATAAAACCCGGCAATATTTAGCACCAAGTTCGGCCGACATCCGAATGCTATGTATTTCGTGATCAACTTCTTTCTGACGCAGAACTGGATCTGGAATTGTGAAATCCGGAGAACAGCACATCATTGGAATCACCATTCCGGTGGCCTCTACATACTTGCGAATCTTCGGCCAATTCGCTTCATCTTTAAAATCTGCGAAGTTGTTGTACATCTCAAGGCCTTCAATTCCCATGGACTGTGACATATCAATCCACTCGTAAATACTTAACTTATCTGGCGCAACTAAATCGC
>JBILDT010000076.1:0-5148 GCA_044352485.1 Candidatus Nanopelagicaceae bacterium | reverse complement strand
TCAGCACGAAAATACCGAGCAAGACTGAGAGTTGAACCCGAGCTGCAACAGTCGTTTTATCTTCAGGGACTTGTAATCTGATTCCGCTATATAAGTAATGAACAGCAGCGCTGGCGATGATTGTCAGAATTAGAGTAGAGATTGCCCAAGCTAATAAGGCTTCGTAAAACGGTAACTTAAAAACAAAGAAAGAAATATCTAAACCGAATTGAGAATCCTTGACGCCAAATGGAGTTGCATTTCTAAATTGCATCCATCGTTCCCAGAGCGCAACTCCTGAAGTTCCAGAGAAGTAGAAGAAACCTAGCGCTATTGCAAGCAATACCCAGCGGCGAATTGGTTCTAGTTGTCCGCGGTATCTCTCTAAATTATCCGCTTCGACTGAAACTGGTGCATAAAGCGGTCTACTTCTGTATGCCAGATAAATGTTTGTTGTTATGAAAAGCGAAGTTATGAGTCCAAAGAAAATAAAGAGGGATGCTTTAGTAATAAGAACTGTGCTCCATACAGATACAAAATCAACAGAGCGAAACCAGAGAAAGTCGGCATAAAAACCACTGAGACCTACGAGCAGCGATCCGAGAATGACCAGAATGATCGCAGTGAGCGCAAACGGTCCTGGGCGTTTAGGACGCAGTGGATTTTGAGGATTTGATGAACCAGAGAAGGGATTACCAGGAAATTGAAATGAACTCATGTCCATACTCTACATAGTTGGAAAACCAAGAAAACCCACAATCCCAAAATGTTTCGAAAATTAGGCAGGACACCTGAAATTTTGGCCAATCTTGGGGTCGATTAAACCGTGAAATGCTTCACTAAGGTTGTTTACGGCCATAACTTGCAAACCGCTCTCAGCAAACGTTATATCTCGGCAGTTGGCTTTAGGGACAACCGCGATTGTTGCACCAGCGTCCAGAGCTGCATGCAATTTCTGATCCATTCCCCCAACGCTTCCTACTCTTCCATTTTCGTTAATGGTTCCAGTTACCGCAATTTTTCTTCCAGCAATTAATTCTGGATTCGAAAGCTTCGAAATAAGTGCGAGTGAAAAAGCAAGACCTGCACTTGGGCCACCGACGCGCTTCATTACAAATTTTATATCCGAGGCTCTCCAATTTAGAGGTTTATCTGGCTGTGCATTCTTTAGGAAATTAGCTGCGGCAATTGCAGCAGACGCTTCGGACTTAAGCATTTCTTTCGCGCCTTGAGCCTTAGTTGATTTGGTTGTCTCGCCCTCTTTGTAAACAACCTCACTTGGCAATACAACTGAGTCACCGTTTAACCACGCTTCTAAAACCATAGCGCCAGGTGGCCTGGTATCTGGATTTGATACATAGACCGAGAGCGAGAAAAGCTTTCCTTTGGGATCGGAAACTTGGTCGCTATTTACGCCTTCACTGATTTTGATGCCTTTATCCAGTAGATCCGTGACTGGCCCTGGCGAAATAATCGCAAAGGGCATTGGAACCACGAGGGAGAAGAGAAATACCAAAATTAAAAAATAGAGAGCTGGTTTTGAAAGATATTTAGGTATTGGGTGTGGAGTCATCGCGAAAACTATCTTGGAAACTTTGGAATTTAGTTACCGAACGATTCGTCTCATTTGCATACTTATCTTTGAACTTTGCAACCCAGGTGACATAAATGATTGCGCCAAGGACTGCGAAGAAGGGAATTAACCACCAGATAAGTGCGGCAAAGACCGAGCTGCTAGATGCTGCTACGACTTGAAACCCCTGCACTTGCCCTACCCCCAGTTTCGCTTGCCAGGATTTTCAAGAGAACTCCTGCAATCAATAGGTCACTTTAACAACTCGAGCCGACAATTTCGCCTTCTGGCCCGGAAGCCGAGCTTGAACTTATCAGGGAAAGCTAAGAGAAATTTCACACCTTTTCACAATATTCTGAAATATTCTGAAATATCTTAGGGATTGGGGAAGAAACTTTAACTAGCCTTGGTTACCTTAGATATGTCAAAGGTTCTAGATATCTTGAGCACTCTAGATATCTTGAGCACTGTAGATATGTTGAACATACTGAATTCGGTGAATGCGAATTAAATTTTAGGTTTAAGTTTTCGGTTTTAGTATTTGAGGTATTGGGAAGGGAGGGTAAATCAGTGAATAACAACTTCGGCTTTGGTCCCGGTAATCCTGGTGATCCTGAAGATCCTGATGACCCGAATTCAAATGAGAACAAACTTCCGGATTTCAACGAACTCTTGGCCCAGCTTTCAAACTTTGGATTAAATCCGCAGACGCTCTTTGCCGCTGCCAATAACGCAGGTTCAGTTGGTCCACTTATTTCACCTGATGTCTTGCGAGATGTGGCGCGCAAATTTATTTCCAGTCAGGGCGAGCGCCCGATCGGTTCGCAGGATGTTGCGGATTCACAAGTTGCATTGGATATTGCAAATACTTGGCTAGATGAAGCGACGACTTTCCCAGCGCTTTCAAGATCAAATCTTCCGGCCTGGAGCCGACGAGATTGGTTAGATTCATCAGTTACCAATTGGGCGAAGATGATTGAGCCGCTCGCGGATGGAATGGCGAATGCGTTAACAAATGTTTTGAAGCAGACTCCCCTCGAAAGCGATTTCAATAGCGATATGGAACAAGGGATGGCGGCTGTTGCTCCAATTATGCGGGCCTTTATGGGTTCGCTGATTGCAAACCAGCTTGGAACTTCGATTGGGCAATTAGCGGTCTCAATAACCGGCGCGAACGACGTTGCAATCCCGCTATTTGGGGCGAGCGAGGCCAGATTGATTCCAGAGAATGTTGCGAAATGGGCTGATGGTTTAGATATCCCAGTTGATGAAGTCCGTATCTTTCTTGCGGTCCGGGAAGCAGCAGCATCACGGTTATTTTCACACTCTCCGTGGCTATCAGGATATATCCAGGAAGCGATTACAGCTTATGGCGCGGGCATAAAAATTGACATCGATTCAATTCAAGAACAAGCAGAGCGGGCGTTAGAAACTGGCGAATTAGATATAAACAATCCGGAATCAATTTCTGTTGCAATTTCTGCAGGATTGTTTAAACCAGAACAGAGTCCTTCTCAAGATGCCGCTCTCGAAAAATTAGAGATGATCTTGGCGCTCATCGAAGGCTGGATTGATTATGTTTCAACTAAAGCTGTTGGCGATCGACTTCCTTCTTATCCCGCGCTTAGCGAAACTTTACGTAGAGCGCGAGCCACGAAATCTCCAACCCAACAATTATTTGCAACACTTCTTGGCCTAGAAGTTTCACCAAGAAAAATGCGCGAATGTTCGCACTTCTGGTTTGAAGTTGAAAGTGAGATTGGACTGGCTCAACGCGATCAACGCTGGGAAGACCCTGCGCTTCTTCCAAGATCCGAAGATCTTGCAGATGTAAACAAGTTCTTGAATAGCACCATCGTTCCCGATGATCTCTCTGGGCTGCTTTAAAAGCACCAGATAAAAAGCGAAGTCCCCGGGCGCACAATTCTTTGTTTGCCTTCCCCTTGCAAACAACGAACGGTTATCCGAGAACTTCGTGGTCGAAACCTAAGGTAATAAGAAGCCATAATCAACTTAGTGGGGCTGGTTAATTCGAAGTAATTTGAAGTAATTTGAAAAATTTCAAGTAATTTAAAGTATTAGTTGAGGGTTTTGCCTGTTTAATAGCAAAATAAATTACAATTTCGAATTCTGGGCCGTAATTTCATAGCCAATAAGATATTTTCAGATAGCTAAGGCAATACAACCATTCTGCGGGGGCTGTTGATAAACTTGTGTATAAGTAGTTGATAACTCTTTGAGTTCTGGGGATAACGGAGGCGTGCTAATTCATGTTCCCGCAGATTCCAAACAACACTGAAAGTAATAATTTCGCGGGGTCGGTGGAGAACTTTATTCAAGGTGAAATCTTTGCCGATATCTTCCCCGACATGCCTGAACTCAAGCCTAAAAAATCTCTCAAGAAAGAGCATGAAGAGCTTCTCTCCAGACTTCCCGAATTTCGGGTGATTAGAAGTTCAAGGCGTAAGCGAACACTTCATGCCTATCGCCAAAATGGTGTGATCGAAATACATATTCCTGACCGATTGAGCAGGCGCCAAGAGTTTGAAGTTATTCCGGAGATGATCGACCTAGTTTTGAAGCGAGAGAATCGCCTGCGAAAGAGCGATGACGCTCTACTGGATTTAAGCGACTTACTCCTGGCCGAATATCTGCCCGAATTTAATGAACGTCCGATCTCGGTAACGTGGCGCGTAATGCGCGAGCGCTGGGGATCTTGCACGACAGTTGATAAAACAATTCGAATTTCAGAACGACTAAATACTGCACCGGACTATGCGCTTCGATATGTCTTGTTTCATGAGTTAATCCATCTACGTATTGCAGGGCATGGAGATGACTTTCATGAACTGCTTGCCCGATATCCGGAAAAGGATCGGGCTGAGGCCTTTTTAGAGGGTTATGAGGCCGGATCTGCCGGTTCGCCCGAAGAAATACTGGAGTTACCCCCAATTTAGGCTTGAAATCCCCGCTTGTCAGCGTGTTCGGGGGTATGGTGAGTCCATACGCACGCAAGGTTTGGGATGTCCCCGAGCGTTTGATAGTGCGGAGACTGGAGGGTCATAATGGCTGAAGAATATAAGGGTGAGGCCTACTGCGTTAAGTGCAAAGAGAAGCGTGCTTTTGAAGGCCACGTAAAAGTCTCTGAGTCTGGTCGCCGTATGGCACAAGGCATCTGCCCAGTATGCGGAACAAAAGTTAACCGTATTCTTGGTAAGGCTTAATTAACACCAGTTCATCACTAGAAAATTTGAGGCGCCCCTTCACGAAAGTGCGGGGGCGTTTTCTATCTGATGAGACAGGAACTACCGGCAGGTGAAAAATCGAAGCTATCTCCACATGATTTTCGGCAATTAAGCGGCTCTTCTTGTAAGTGCTAAATACTCGCTCGCATGAGCCCTCGATCCATAACCAAGTTCGATTTAACCAAGTTCGATTTAACCAAGTATCCCGCTTTGAAACCAGGGGTAAATTTTTTCAAGGTCTCGGGCCAAGACTGTAGTGACATCTACATTGGATTTAGTCACCGTGGTATTGAACTGAAATTTGAAATTGCTTTTGAGCTTCTCTGCTTATTTGACGGAAGTCGCACCCTG
>JBILDT010000075.1:0-5154 GCA_044352485.1 Candidatus Nanopelagicaceae bacterium | reverse complement strand
GGTAAATCAACTCTCGGCCTTGATATCGCACGCTATGCATCGATTCACAATGGTGATCCAGCGGTTATCTTCTCACTTGAAATGAGCCGCTCTGAAATCACGATGCGTATGCTCTCGGCCGAAGCCAGAGTTGCCTTAAACAATATTCGCTCCGGTGCACTTACAGATGAAGAGTGGGGCCGTCTTGCAAAACGCATGGGCGAAATTTCACAAGCACCGCTATTTATTGATGATTCACCAAACCTCTCACTTATGGAGATCCGCGCAAAGGCCCGTCGCTTAAAGCAGCGCCATGGTTTGAAGTTAATCGTTATCGACTATTTACAGTTGATGACAGCCGGGAAACGTGTCGAGAATCGTCAACAAGAAGTATCCGAGTTCTCTAGAAATCTAAAGCTTTTGGCTAAGGAACTTGATGTTCCAGTTATCGCAATCTCACAGTTAAACCGTTCACCAGAACAGCGCGCTGATAAGAAGCCAATGCTCTCGGACTTGCGCGAATCTGGTTCTATCGAACAAGATGCCGACGTCGTAATTCTTCTGCACCGCGATGATATGTATGACGGTCAGAACCGATCTGGTGAAGCTGATTTGATTATTGCCAAGCACCGTAACGGACCAACCCGAACAATCACGGTAAGTGCGCAATTACACTTTGCAAGATTTAGCGATATGGCACCAAGCTACTCTCAAAATTCTGAAAGCTTTGTAAAGGATAATTAAATAACTGGCGCCAGTTTTCCACTCTCAACACTAAAGATTGCGCCCATAACCTTAATATTTTTTGCAAGCAAGGGATAACTTTCAATTCTCTGAATATCAGTAACCAGAGCTTTCATCTGATCTTTAACTGTGCGAATTTCGATTCCTCTAGTGTCGATGCCAGATTTTTCTAGAATCGCGGCATGTATCTCATGCTCCTCACCAGATGCCATTCTGCAATCTGTATGTGGCATAACCAGAATCCGATTTACTCCGAGTAAATGAGTAGCAAGAACTAATGTACGAAGCACATCTTCGGTAACTCGGGCACCAGCATTTCGCAAAATCTTTGCATCGCCGGCTTCCATCCCAACAATATGAAGTGGATCAATTCTCGAGTCCATACAGGTAACAATCGCTAAGCCCTTTCTGGCCTCACCACTTAAACCGCTGGATTTAAAAGCACTGGCATACTCTTTATTTGATGCAAGTAGATCAGTGAAATTTTCCATTAAGCCCCGCCCTTCACATTTAGCCTTGCACGATTCGCCAGATAGATACCGACGAGAACAACAATAACGCCAACCGATTGTGTGAAGTTTAGTTTTTCGTATAAGAAAATCCAAGCAAAAATTCCACCAAATACCGGCTCTGACATTCCGATTGCGCTTGTTGTAGCTGCACTTAGCCCCCGAAGTCCGGTCAAAACTAGAAAATAAGGGATTGCAGTACCAAAGATAATTACCCAAAGAACCAGCAAATAAGCCGGAACTGAAATCTCTGAAAGTCTTCCGGTCAGTTGAACAACTTCCTGCAATTGTTCAAATGGGAAGCTCCACCAAGGTTGAATAATTGCGAAGAAAGCTGAAGAAATTCCAAGCCCCAAAGCCATTGTTGCTTCGCTGGACTTAACGCCAACTAGTTTCTCTCCGACCAAGAAATATACGGTTAGTGCAAAAGCACACATCAGTGCATAAAAAACCCCAAGACCATCAAGAGTTAGCCCTCGCCAAACTTGGGCAATCAGAGCTAATCCAGTTAAACCGATTACAAGCCCCCACCACATCAACCTCGAAACTATCTTCTTCTGAATAAATCGCAGCCAGAGCGCAATCCAGATCGGAGCAGTAAATTCGATAATTAGTGCGATACCTACATTCAGGCGCTGAATAGCCAAGAAGTAAAGGAGATTTACCGCCGCAAATCCAAAGACACCGAAAGAAATAAGTATTGGAAGCTCTTTGCGTTTGATGCGCAGAGATTTTTTATTCTTTGCATAAACATATAAAAAGAGAATTAAGAAGGCCCCAATTGTTCTTATCTGGGTCAGGCGCCAAGCCGAAAGCCCAGCTTCCATGGCAAGTTTTGCCGGGATGCTGCTTATTGCAAAGAAAAGCGAGCCGAGTAAAAGATAGATCTCATGTCGCCGATTCTTGAGCACGTTGAATCTTAGCGGTTAAAACTGGCTAAAACGCGCCTTCTGGAATCTCCATCAACTCACCAGTCTCGCTCAGAACAATCTTTAACTCTGCTTTGATATGTGGAAGAACGGTTCTAACGAAAAACTTCGCAGATGCGATTTTTCCGGCATAGAAATCAGCATCGCGTCCTGGGTTCGCTGATTTTTCGATTGCAATTTCTGCCTGGCGCAATAACAACCAAGCAATAATTACTTCACCGACGGACATCAAAAGGCGAGTTGTATTCAAACCAGCCTTGTAAATCTTCTCTACATTCTCTTGAGATTCCATTGCAAAACCAACAAGAGTTCCGGTCATTGCATTTAAATCTTCAAGAGTTTTGGCAAGTGCTGCTTTCTCTTCAGCAAGTGCGCCACCAGTAGCAGTGAATGCTGCAATCTCTTTTCCAAGCAATCCAAGTGCCCGGCCGCCATCTTTGATAATTTTACGGAAGAAGAAATCGAGACCTTGAATTGCAGTTGTTCCTTCATACAAAGTATCAATCTTGGCATCGCGAACATATTGTTCAAGTGGCCAATCCTGCGTAAAGCCGGCTCCACCAAATGTCTGAAGTGATTCAGTTCCAAGCAGGACCCATGATTTTTCGCTTCCGTAACCCTTAACAATTGGAAGCAATAAATCGTTTAGCGCTTCCATGTCATCCATGCGATCAGTGTCATTTGCAGCCTTAGCCAGCAAGATTTCATCTTGAATTGAAGCGGTGTATAGAACTAGCGCGCGCATTCCTTCGGAATAAGACTTCTGCACCATTAGCGAACGACGAACATCTGGATGGTTAATAATCGTTACGCGTGGGCTTGCCTTATCTGCAGCTTTAGTTAGGTCTGGTCCTTGCACGCGAACTTTTGCATAAGCCAGAGCCTGTTGGTATCCAGCGCTAAGCGTTGCAATCGCCTTGGTTCCAACCATCATTCGGGCATATTCAATTACTTTAAACATCTGAGCAATACCTTGGTGAACATCGCCAAGTAAATATCCGACCGCAGGCTCTTTCTCACCAAGATTGACTTCACAAGTAGCGGAAACATTTAGCCCCATCTTGTGTTCAACACTGGTTACATAAACACCATTACGTTTTCCAAGTTCACCAGTTTCAAAATCAAACATAAATTTTGGAACTAAAAATAGACTTAGGCCCTTTGTTCCAGGACCTGCGCCTTCTGGTCTGGCAAGAACATAATGAACAATATTTGGATTCAAATCTGAATCTCCAGAAGTGATATATCTTTTTGTTCCTGTGATGTGCCAAGTGCCATCGGCTTGTTGCACGGCCTTAGTTCTTCCAGCACCAACATCACTTCCCGCATCTGGTTCCGTAAGTTGCATTGTGGCACCCCAGTCTTTATCGACCATATGCTGTGCCATTTTTTTCTGCTGATCATTTCCAAGAACGTATGCAACATGTGCAAACGCTGTACCTGATGCATAAATATGAATTGAAGGGTTTGATCCCAGAACCATTTCAGCAATTGCCCACCGAACTGAAGCTGGGATTAAGGTGCCACCAATTTCAACTGGTGCATCGATACGCCACCATTCGTTATCCATAAATGTTCGGTATGACTTCTTAAAACTTTCAGGCAACTTAATATCACCAGTCGCTTTATCGAATTGCACACCTAATCGATCGCTCTCAACAAATGAATCAGCAAGATCATTTTCAGCTAATCGTTTGATCTCTTCCAACATCCCCATCGAGGTGTCACGGTCGATCTCTTTAAATATTGATTTGCCTAGAATTTCATCGCGCTTAAGGAGGTCGAAGAGGCAGAATTCGATATCGCGCAGGTTTGCGGTGTAGTGGCTCATGGCACAATAATGCTACCCGCCAGTAACTTAATCAAGCCGTAATGAGGATATAGGGTCTCTCCGTGCTACTAAGTGATCGCGATATCAAGGCCGAAATCAGCGCTGGCCGCGTAAAGGTCGAACCTTTCGATGGCGCAATGATTCAACCATCGAGCGTGGATGTCCGACTCGACCGATTCTTCCGGGTCTTCGAGAACCATAAATATTCAGTAATTGATCCGTCAATTGAACAATCAGATCTAACCCGCGAAGTAGCGGTCGAAGCGAATGAAGAATTTATTCTGCACCCAGGCGAGTTTGTTCTCGCGAGCACCTACGAAGTAATCACTCTGCCCGATGACATTGCCGGACGCCTTGAAGGTAAGTCTTCACTCGGTCGGCTTGGTTTGCTAACCCACTCAACAGCAGGATTTATTGATCCGGGCTTCTCTGGTCACATCACTCTAGAACTTTCGAATGTTGCAAATCTTCCAGTCAAATTATTTCCGGGAATGAAAATCGGCCAGCTCTGTTTAATCAAGCTCTCTTCACCAGCCGAGAACCCATATGGTTCTGCGCTTTACGGTTCAAGATATCAAGGCCAACGCGGCCCAACCGCAAGCAAATCTTGGCTAAATTTCCACCAGTCTCAAATTAAGTAAATTCTCAGGAATTAAATCAGCGAATTCGCGGTTTAATTAGCCATGGAAATAATTATTGTTTTAGCAGCAGTCGCGCTTCTTGTCGTTTTTTTCGTAGCCCAATACAACCGCTTAATTCGGTTAAACATCACAGCGGAAGAAGCTTGGTCACAGATTGAAGTTCAACTACAGCGACGAGCAGATTTAATTCCCAACCTAGTTGAGACTGTAAAAGGATATGCGCAACACGAGCAATCAACTTTTGATGCAGTAGTCGCTGCGCGAGCAAAGGCAACCACAGCAAGTTCAGTAGCCGATACCGCTGCAGCAGATGGCATGCTTACTCAAGCACTTCGCGGACTGTTAGCAGTAGCCGAGGCTTATCCAGATTTAAAAGCATCAGCAAATTTTGCAGCTCTTCAAGATGAATTGGCTACTACTGAAAATAAAGTTGCGTTTTCTCGCCAATTTTATAATGACTCAGTGCGCCAGTTAAATACTGCGATAAAGACTGTTCCAACAAACTTCTTTGCTGGCTTTGC
>JBILDT010000010.1:0-17628 GCA_044352485.1 Candidatus Nanopelagicaceae bacterium | reverse complement strand
TCCATTAAATCTGCGCTGAAATCCGTAAGATTGAAATTTGGAACTGCACCGTTATTCAAATCTGCACCGTTATTCAAATCTGCACCGTTATTCAAATCTGCACCGCTATGAATTTCTGTGTCATTAGCGGCTGAAATGAAATCGGGCTGTGAGGGGAAGGGAGAATTTGAATTTGCGCGCATCCGGTATCCGCTCTTCTCCTGGAATGCACGGAGCTTCTCTTTGGCTACACCATTTGTTTTATAAGCTAAGCGATCAATAGCAAGCATTATTGTCTGGGCATCTGCCGCGGGGAGAAATGCCACAATTGTTGCCATCCCATTGGCATTTGGATAGCAAGAGACCCTTCTCGTTGATTTCTCTTCAACAACCGCTGCTTCAAATTGTTCAGGGGCAAACATGGCAATGCAGGAACGGACCTTGTTAGCAACTTGTGCAGGGGTATGAAACTCAGCATGTGCAATCGCTTCGTCTTCAATTAATTTCAAAACTTCAGGCGCAACTCCTTGGCGAATGAGTTGGGCACTCTCTCGTGCAATTACATTTGCGTGTGCAGGAGAAATGTCACCGATAGCAAGCGCAGCTGTTGCGCCAGGCAGATACTGAGTGAGAGTTCTGGCTACATCAATTCGTCCCTGAGCAGTAGAGCCGGACATACGAAGCGCTGTTGCAATTTCTTCGCGCTCTGAATCGTCCACACCGGAATACATCGAGTCAGCGCGACTTGGTTCGGCGCCAGCAATTGAGACGATTGCATTCTGCATCCATACATTAAACCAACCACTCTGCTTTTCAATCGCAGCAAGATAGTCAACACGACCGGCATAATCTAATGATTCCGGTGAAATCTTCCATAACTCGTTGACCATTTCGATACCAGCAGGAAGATGCAGGATTTCTGCAATTCGTTCTCCCAGAATTCGCAACTTCGGGGAACAGGCATTATCGGATTGGTTTTGCATGTTTTAATTATGGTTGAGAGCACTGACATCAGAGAGATTAAATGGCTAAATGATTCAAGGCGCTAAGAAAGTTGTTAATAAAAGTTTGCTGTTGATAACTTTTCGCTTACCGGAAAGCTTGGGCATGTCTTGGTTATGTATTGGCGGATTTAGTCTTCTATCACCATAATTAGACCGTGACTAATTCGACTGAGATCACCATCTTGAATCAGCTACTAAGCGATGTAAAAATCTTAGTCGGCTCACTTTCGACTTTGGATAAAGCAGGTCTGAGCAAAGATCAGATTCTTTTTGCAACTGCACTCGATGCAATTAATTTTAGAGTTCGTGCGATTCATAAAACGGCCACCGATTTGGGCCTTGATAAACCAAGAACAAACCCAACAAACCCAACTGCGCTGCAAATCGACGGTGTCCTTCTCGAGTTATCGAAACCCAATCCTGACGCCAAGGTTTTGCACTCGTTATTGGATGACCAAATCGAAACCCTCAGGAAAATAGCGCTAAGCGAGATTCTGACACTTTCAATCGAGTAAATTCCCAAAGCCCCAGATATTGTTAATGGCGCGCTCGGCTGATGTCCTAGACTTCTCGCATGTCAAAAGTCCTTGCATCGTTGCCGGTCGGCGAAAGAGTTGGAATCGCATTCTCTGGCGGTTTAGATACCTCAGTTGCCGTTGCCTGGATGCGCGAAAAAGGTGCAGTGCCATTTACATACACCGCTGATCTTGGGCAATACGACGAACCAGATATCGAATCCGTGCCAAGCCGAGCAAAAGCTTATGGCGCCGAAGGTTCACGGCTGATTGATTGCAAAGAGGCGCTCGTTGAAGAAGGTTTTGCCGCGATTGCTTGCGGTGCTTTTCATATTCGATCTGGCGGAAAAACTTATTTCAACACAACACCACTTGGCCGCGCAGTTACGGGCACCTTGCTTGTGCGCGCGATGCTTGAAGATAACGTTTCGATTTGGGGCGATGGTTCAACATATAAAGGCAATGACATCGAACGTTTTTATCGCTATGGCCTGCTTGCTAATCCAAAGCTCAAGATTTATAAGCCATGGCTCGATACTGATTTTGTAAATGAACTTGGTGGCCGCAAAGAAATGTCGGAATGGCTTTCAACTCGCAAGCTTCCTTATCGCGACAGCGTTGAAAAGGCTTACTCAACCGATGCAAACATTTTGGGCGCGACTCACGAAGCAAAAACTCTTGAGAACTTGGACACCTCACTTGAAATAGTGGATCCAATCATGGGCGTTGCATTCTGGAAAGAATCAGTAAAAATAGCAACCGAAGATGTGAAAATAGAATTTTCTAAGGGCCGCCCAGTTGCCATCAATGGTGAAAAACTCGGCGCTGTTGCACTTATGCAAATGGCGAATGAAATTGGTGGACGCCACGGCCTTGGAATGTCAGACCAGATTGAAAATAGAATTATCGAAGCCAAGAGCCGTGGAATTTATGAAGCACCTGGAATGGCGCTTCTGCACATTGCCTACGAGCGTTTGATTAGTGCAATTCATAACGAAGACACAATTGCGAATTATCATGCCGAAGGACGTCGCCTCGGTCGCTTGCTTTATGAAGGCCGTTGGCTTGATCCACAATCATTGATGTTGCGTGAATCCCTTATGCGTTGGGTTGCCTCTGCAGTTACTGGCGAAGTAACAATTCGCCTGCGTCGTGGTGATGATTTCTCAATTATTAATTCAACAGGTCCAGGATTTAGCTATCACCCAGATAAGTTATCTATGGAACGCACTGAGGAAGCCGCATTTGGTCCTGCAGATCGCATCGGCCAATTAACCATGCGAAATTTAGATATTGAAGACACAAGGGCAAAGTTGGAAATGTATGCAAACCAGGGTCAACTTGGCGATGGCCAATTTAAGTTGATTAAAGAGATCGACAACAATAGAAAATAGAGGAAAAATGAGCAGCTTTAATGATCCAGCTTCAAATCAAGTAGAAACATCGATCGAAATTCAACTTACAAATCGCAACCGTAAGACAGTTTTCTTCCGCGGAATCCTGGTCTTTCCAATGGTTATTTTCATCGCCTCATTTACCCAATCAATTGAAGCCGGTGCGGCATTTGGCGCCCTGCTCTTTGCACCAGCGCTTCTTGCACTTTTAGTTCGCGGTGTTTATCCAAGTTATGTTCTAAGTTTCAATAAAGCGATGCTGGAACTAAACGCCCGAATCTCTGCCTACGCTTTGCTATTGACCGATGAATATCCATCGATTGAAGCAAATCCAAATATTAAGGTTGAACTGCCAGATATCGAAGGAGGCGCAAAACTTTCTAGAGTCCTGCCGCTAGTTAAGTGGATCTTCGCAATCCCACTATTTATTGTTGGAATTATCTATGCCGTAATCGGCTTAGTTCTCACCTTCTTTGCGTGGATAATTACAAGCGCTACTGGAAATTATCCAGAGAGCATTGCAACCTACATCCTTGCAACAATTGAATTTTGGAATCGTCTATACGGTTATGCCGCAATTTTGGTAACCGACGATTATCCTTCCTTCACTCTCTAGTCTCTTTAATCTCTAACACCCGCATTAATCTCTAACACCCGCATTAATCTCTAACACCCGCAAAGTATTTTCGGGCCTTACGCTTAATTCACCCCAAAATACCCCCGAATTTCGCGTGTAATTGCATCACTACTGCTGCGTATCCACTTACCCTTTTTCTAACCTTCCCCTCACCTTCCCCTCACAAAGATGGCCATAGACACCTCTATGGCTAAATCATTGCAATCTCAAATTGCAATATTCATCGGTAATGGGAAGGAAAGTGAATGTCACTTTTATCTTGGAAGCTCCATGGAAATGGAAAATCAGTTAAAGAAGGCGATGTTGTTAAGCCGGGCGAACGCCTTGCTTGGCCACTAACAATTGGTGTTGGTATCCAACATATTGCAGCAATGTTCGGAGCGACCTTCTTGGTGCCGATCATCACCGGATTCCCACCAAGCACAACTCTGTTTTTCTCAGGCGTTGGAACGCTAATTTTTCTTGCTTTAACGAAGAATAAAGTCCCTAGCTACCTCGGTTCATCATTTGCATTCCTTGCGCCAATTGCTGCGGCAATGTCAAGTGGTGGAATGGCAGTAGCGCTGGGTGGCGTTGTTGCAACCGGTGTAATGCTTGCATTAGTTGGATTGGTTGTTAACGCAATTGGAATCGGTTGGATTAACTGGCTCTTGCCACCGTTGGTAACTGGTTCAATCGTGATGATTATCGGATTCAACCTTGCCGGTGCTGCTAACAATAACTTTAAGGAAGCACCGATAACTGCAATCATTACTCTTGCTGCGATTGCAATAATAGGAGCTGTAGCAAAAGGCTTCCTTGGTCGCATCAGCATTTTCGCTGGAATTGTTGTTGGTTATGCATATGCTGCATTTATTGGCGATATCAACTTCGACGGCGTGCGGGCTGCAAAGTGGATTGCAATGCCAACATTCACAACACCAACATTTGAAACCAATGCCATCTTGCTCTTCATCCCAGTTGTGCTGGTATTGATTGCTGAAAACGTCGGACACGTTAAAGCCGTTGCAGCAATGACTGGCAAAGATCTTGATAAGCAGATGGGAAATGCGCTATTTGCTGATGGTGTTGCAACAACACTTGCAGGCGCTGGCGGCGGTTCTGGAACTACTACTTATGCTGAAAATATCGGCGTAATGGCTGCTACCCGCATCTATTCAACCGCTGCTTATTGGGTAGCTGGCGTCGGAGCAATTCTGCTCTCGCTTTCACCAAAATTTGGTGCAGTTCTTAGCGCTACACCAGCCGGAGTTCTTGGTGGCGTTGGTGTTGCGCTCTACGGAATGATCGGAATTCTCGGTGCCAAGATTTGGATCGAGAACAAAGTTGATTTCAGTAATTCAACCAACCTATTCATTGCTGCAACTACCTTAATTATCGGTATTGCTGACATGACTTGGGTCCGCGGAGATTATTCATTCGGTGGAATCATCAACGCAACATTGGTAGCAGTAATTGGCTATCAGGTTCTACGCGCTCTAAGCAAGGCTGCAGGAAAGGCTCAATAGCCTGACTGAATAAAATCGACTACAGAAAAATCGGGCTTTGGCGGGGTACTGCCAAAGCCCGATTTTCTTTCTGCTCCAACCTTCGCTCACTTTCCCAAAGCCCGCTCTACTGCGATTAGACTTCATCGAGATTGAATTAGTTTTAAATATCGATGGGGGAGCCAAATGTCAGTAACGCCATTTCGTTGGGGAATTCTCGGAGCCGGTGGGATCGCTGAGCAATTTACTCGCGATGTTCTGCGCCTTGAAGACCATCGAGTAGTCGCAGTTGGATCTAGAACCCAAGTTAAAGCCGATGCCTTCGCAGATAAATTTGCAATTGGTCATCGCCATGATTCTTATCAAAAATTAGTTAACGACCCAGATGTTGATGGTGTTTATGTCGCCACCCATCATCCAATGCATATGCGCGATACCTTGATGGCACTTAATGCGGGCAAGCCAGTGCTCTGTGAGAAGCCCTTTGCAATGAGCTATGACGAGACAAAAACCATGATTGATACTGCACGATCAAAGAACCTACTTCTTATGGAAGCGATGTGGGCTAGATATTTGCCACATATGATTGAGATTCGTGAAATTATCAAATCAGGCATCCTTGGTGAAATCATTTCAGTCCGTGCAGATCACGGACAATGGTTTGCAAAAGATCCAAATTTCCGCCTCTTCAATCCAGAATTGGGTGGGGGCGCACTCTTTGATCTAGGAATTTATCCAGTTTCATTTGCCTCAATGGTTCTTGGAACACCATCTCGCATCACAGCCCGAAGCACAAAAGCTTTCACTGGAGTTGATGGGCAGACTTCAATAATCTTGGAATATCCAAGTGGGGCGCAAGCGATCTTGAATACTACGAATTTGGCGGCAACACCTAACCGCGCATTAATTGTCGGCAGCGATGCCCGGATTGAGATTGACCGCACTTTCTACAACCCAACAACGTGGCGGGTAATAAATTACAAAGATGAAGTAATTGCCGGTTCAGATAAGAAATATGTTGGCCATGGTTTGCGCGAAGAGGCAATCGAATTTGCCCGCTGTTTCCGAGCCGGCGAGAAGGAATCTCCAATGCTGCCGCTTGATGAAACACTTTCAATCATGGGAACAATTACCGAAATTGCTGATCAAATCGGCCTTAAATTCGAAAAATTCGCCCAATAAATCGAAGAAATCGGCAGAGAATTTAAATAATGGTTAATAACAATATGGCTAACAAAAATAGAAGCGCAATTCTCTTAGTCGGTGGTCGTGGCACCAGATTGGCACCGCTAACAAATAACACCCCGAAGCCAATGTTGCAGGTTGCCGGTGTTCCATTTACCGAACATCAAATTGTTAAAGCGCGAGCGGCTGGAATTACTGAAATCGTTCTGGCTACATCCTTTAAAGCGGAACTTTTTGAACCATATTTTGGAGATGGCAAGAACTTCGGAATTTCCATTAAGTATGCCGTTGAAGAGGTTGCACTAGGCACTGGCGGTGCAATTAGCAATGCTTCAGCAATGCTTGAAGGTAGCGGACCCGTAGCTATTTTCAATGGTGACGTATTAAGTAAACATGATTTAGATGGCCAATTTAAATTTCATCAAGCTAAAGGCGCTGACGTCACACTATATTTAACCCAAGTAGAAGATGCTCGGACTTATGGCGCAGTTGAATTAGATGCTTCAGATCGAGTTATTGCATTTAATGAAAAAATGGAGAATCCACCAACAGATATAATTAATGCCGGTTGCTATATTTTTAATCGTGAAATTATTGACTCGATACCATTTGGCAAAGTAATCAGTGTTGAGCGCGAAACATTTCCTCAATTATTAGCCAATGGCGCCAAGGTCTTTGGATTTGTAGACAGGTCTTATTGGTTAGATATCGGAACTCCCGCAGCGTTACTTAAAGCATCACGAGATTTAGTTTTCGAAATGAATAGCGAGTTCCTGGCCTTGCCCGAATCAAATATGGCACCCGGTGCAGTTATTTCTGGTGGATCTGTAATCGGTCGCCGTTCTAGAGTCGAGTCTGGGGCTCATGTAGATGGTTCTGTTGTTGGTGATGACGCAGTCATAGGGGCCGGGGCCAGCCTTAAAAATTGTTTCGTGGCCGCTAGCTTTGAAGTCCCAGCTCATGTTATTGCTGTCGACAATTACTTTGGCTTCTAGTAACTCTGGAGTTTAGTTTTGGCCAAAAAATTAGCTAAATAGAAGAAATTTCTACTTTTTCTTTAAAATTTATTGGATTTGAGCCTAAATATTGGTTCAAATAACTTGACTTAATCGAGTTACACGCGTGTAATTCTCTTAGTAAACCCGCCTGGTCTAATCAGATCTGGGTGGCCAAGATTTATAAGGAGTATCCGTATGAGCGATCCACGCCCAATTGAAATCCAAGGCGTAATCAACAGCGACGGAATCGAACTTTCCTGGCAAGAGCGCGCTCTATGCGCTCAAACCGATCCAGAAGCTTTCTTCCCTGAAAAGGGTGGTTCAACACGCGAAGCCAAGCGAGTCTGTCTCTCTTGTGATGTTCGTGGCGAGTGCTTGGAATATGCGCTCGCACATGATGAACGTTTCGGTATTTGGGGAGGCCTCTCCGAGCGTGAGCGCCGCCGCCTAAAGCGCCGTTCCGCTTAACTTTAAATTCCATTCAGCTGTGGCTGACAATTTTTTCGTTACTGCGATTTTAGTTTCGCATGATGGTCAAGACTGGTTACCAGAATCTATAGCTTCAATTTCTGCGCAGACTAGACGTGCAGATCGCATCATTGCAGTTGATACTGGTTCAATTGATAACTCAGCAAAGATGATTGCAAATGCAGGTATCACGGTTGTTAAAACTGATCGTGATGCTGGATTCGGTGATGCAATCGCTTTGGCACTGGGTTCAGCTAAAAAATTAAAGTCTGATGATCAAGAAGAGTTAATTTGGATTCTTCACGATGATTGCGCGCCAAGTAGATCAGCGCTAGAACATTTAATTGCGGGTTTGGAAGATAAACCACAAGTTGCTTTTGTCGGTCCCAAATTACTTGGTTGGTATGACCGCAGACATTTACTTGAAGTTGGAATCAGCATTGCGGTTAATGGCGCTAGATGGACGGGGCTAGATCCGAGAGAACAAGATCAAGGACAATACGATCTACCTAAAGAGGTTTTATCTGTAAGCACTGCAGCGATGTTGGCCCGAAGAAAAGTATTTGAAGATCTAGGTGGATTAGATCCAAACTTGGCGCTCTTTAGAGATGATGTCGATTTAGGTTGGCGCGCAAGAGTTGCCGGTTTCTCTGTCTTAACAGCTCCGCAAGCGCTGGTTTATCACGTAGAAGCGGCCGCATCAGAACTTCGAAGCGTAGATGTCGAGGAAGCATTCCTGCACAGACCGAGACTTTTAGATCGTAAAAATGCAGCATATGTTCTTCTTGCAAATGCCTCTTGGTGGCTTCTACCTTGGATTACACTTCAAATAGTTGGAAGTGCTGCAATTCGCGCAATTGGATATTTATTAGCCAAACTTCCTGGATATGCCGCAGATGAAATTGCTGCAGTCGGATTACTAATTATTAAGCCTCAGGATTTACTTGCTGCTAGAAAGATTCGAAAATCAAAGAGGTTGCTGTCGCCTCGAATAATTCGAGAATATATTCCGCCACCAGGAAGCCAAATCAGACTTGCAATAGAGCAAGCAAGTTATGCGCTGCGAAAGTTTTTTAAGACTGATCAAACAGCAGATGAAGTTGCAGATGAAGCAGCAGATCATCCAATGTCATATGCAGATATCGGTGTTATTGATGAGAATTTTGACGAAGACATTGTCTTAAAATCTCGTAAATCCAATTGGCATACCCTTCGCAACCGGCCTTTACTGTTCGGCCTTGCAGCAACCTTTTTGATCTCATTGATTGCATCTAGAAATAGATTTGGTTCAATAAGTGGTGGTGCACTTCCAGCCTCGCCAGGTGGCGCAATGGATTTGATTTCAAAATATATTGAATCTTGGCACATTGTTGGCATGGGGTCCGCCGAATATTCGCCACCTTGGATAGTTATTCTCGCTATCGCCTCGCTTTTAACTTTTGGAAAAGTCTGGCTTTTCATAACAATCTTCTTCTTACTTTTGCCATCCCTTGCTTTCTTTGTGATGTATCG
This sequence comes from Candidatus Nanopelagicaceae bacterium, assembly GCA_044352485.1. Classification (GTDB taxonomy): domain Bacteria; phylum Actinomycetota; class Actinomycetes; order Nanopelagicales; family Nanopelagicaceae; genus AAA044-D11. The sequence goes on along the minus strand of JBILDT010000010.1, from coordinate 8,449 downwards.
AAGTGCACGAAGATTCGGCTTATCAATCCAGGTAGCAGTTATCGGAGGACTGTTCTACGGCCTATCACCGGTAATTTGGAATAGCATTAATCAAGGCCGACTTGGGACCCTTGCAATCGCAATACTTGCCCCAATTTTATTAAGTCTGCTGCCAAGAACAATTAATTTTGAAAGCCTGAGCTGGCGACGGATCTATTCGCTCGCCTTATTGGCCGCAGTTCTTGCAGCTTTCTCCTCACTCTTTCTCGCAATCTGGACAGTCACATTTATCGCATTATTTCTCTCTGCGCTTATCAATCGTCGCGATGAGATTCGAAGTACTGGACTCGTTAAATTCGTGATGACAGCTGAACTTTCGCGAATCCGCAGATTCTTTGCCTTCGCGCTTATACCTGCGCTGTTAACTCTTCCTTGGTCGGCAAAGTTGATTATCAACCCAACTCGGATCTTATTTGAACCAGGACTTGCGCTCTCTGGTGGTTCACTTTTAGAAATTCTCACTTTGAATCCTGGTGGCGCAACCGGAGTGCCAGCTTGGATAGTTGCACCATTTATTATCTTCTTAGTCGCACTCTTTTTCTCAAAGAAGTTTCCGATTGAAGTTACTGCATCAATCGCTTTACTCACATTAGCAGCGCTGCTCTCACGAATATATCTCTCAGGACATGGCAGTGGTGGAAGAGTTTGGACTGGGTCAATAATAATTTTTATCCAAGTTCTCATTCTCCTGCCAACACTTCATATTGCATCAGAGCTAATTCCAAAGTTGAGGAATTCAAAGCTTGGTCTAGGACATTTCGCCTCCGTATTCGCTACATTTTTTGCAGTCCTCTCCTTACTGGCTACGAGCACTTGGGCTGTTACAGGTGGTGCTAATTCAGCTGTTGCTGGCGGGCGAAGTGAAGTTGTTCCAGCATTTATTGCCTCACTCAGCGATACCCCAATTAGGCCAAAGACTTTGGTAATTGGAAAAACTGAGGACCAATTGAACTACTTCATAACCAGAGGTTCAGACTTACAAATTGGCGATCCCGATGTAGTAGATCAAATACCAAAAGCTGTAGATAGCGCAGTAATTGATTTACTTAGTGGTGCCGGAATTACATCAAGCAAAGATTTAGGCGCTCAGGGAATTCAGTATGTATTTTTGAAGAAACCAGTGGATGAGAATATTGCTCGAACCATCGATGGTATTGGTGGATTTACACGCAGCTCTTCAACAAATTCCGGAATTATTTGGCAGATTGTTGGAAGCAATTCCCGGGTCTCTGTAACTGATGCAACCGGCGCTGTTACTACTTTGAATTCATCAAACATTGGCGCCACCGATGATCTTTTGACACCAGGAACCGTAACAATCGCCGAGAAATTTGATGAGGGTTGGAAACTAATCGTAAATGGAACAAGTGTTGAATTACAGAAGTCACCGATTGGATTACCTTATTTTGATGTAGCAGAGATAGGTCCAATCTCGTTAATTCACGATGGAACCGAACATCGCGCATTAATCTCACTGCAGTTCATATCGCTCTTAGTAGTCCTAATCCTTGCATTGCCAGCCGGCCGCCGCCGCCGAGAGCTATCCAAGGAGAACCTCATATGATTAAAGAACCAAGATGGGTAACTTCGCTTAAGGCTTCAAACCTCAAGTCTCTAGATCACCGAGTGATTGCTGCATTGTTGGTGTTTCTATTGATTATTTCAGCAATAGCTCTTTTCAATCCAAATAACTCTGGAGTTTCAACAATTAAGTCGTATCCAGCAACAGTCTGTCCAGGAAATCTGAGTGGTGGAACATCAACCTCAGTCTTACCTTCATCAAATACTTTAGTGCGACAAATTCCTGCTTCAAAGAACTCGCTATCCAAAGCTAAAACTACTTTTTACCTATCATCCAAACCATTATTAGTGGATGGAAGTAGTGAGACTTCGATAAATGTATCTAGAAATCAAACAGGCGCATTAGCAACTGTAATTTGTGCAATTAACGAGAGCGATCAGTGGTTCGTTGGTGGATCTGGATCGGTTGTTAGTAAGTCTTCAATTCAAATAGTTAATAGCGGTTTAAGCACTGCCGTTGTTGATCTCTTTGTTTATACACCGAACACCGTTTCGCCAGTTAATTCAATTCGAGTCTCAAAGAATTCGAGCAAGCAGATTTATCTGGATTCGCTAGCACCAGGAGAGAGTTCGGTAGTCATACATGCAATTACTAGATCTGGTCGCGTCACAATGTTTCTGCATGATCAGCGCCAGCGTGGGTTGCAAAGTTTAGGTTCGGATTTTGTTTCACAAAGTGCCAATCCGGCAAAACGAGTTGTTATTCCAGCGATAAACAATGTGGCGCTCTCTGGACGTAGCACCACACAGATGTTGCGAATTTTGGCGCCAGGAAAAGTAAATACAAATGTCCGGGCAGAACTGGTTGCTAGCGATGGCACATTTGCGCCAATTGAATTGGATGACATAAACATAAAGAGCGGGATTGTTCAGGACATAGTCTTCAAGCCAGTATTAGGGGCTAAGAATTTCTCATTAGTTCTGACCGCAGACCAACCAATTGTTGCTGCAGTTAAGAGTTCTGGCACCTTTGATGGAAATAACGAATTTACTTGGGCAACCTCCAGTGAACAATTGCAAGAAACGTTCATGCATTTTGGTGGTCTACGACCAGAGGTTGTATTCCAAGGCAAGAATCTTGAGGTAAATGTGGAGTGGACCAGCAAGAATCGCAAAGTTTATGAAAGGGCGATAGTTGGTAATAGTGATAATGACGTCGCAACTTGGTCACCTAAGAGTGGAGTTGTAAGCGCAAGATTTACTACCAAAAATAAAGAGATCTATGGCGGAGTAATCTTCAAAGAGAAACGGGGATTGAGTTACCTACCTCTGGAATCAGGAGCACAATTAGAAAGTTCGGCAATCCCAGTTCTTGACGCGCGCATTATTTCTCGTTAGCAAATCCCAAGTTTTAACCTAACTTCACGCTAATCTCTTGGGTATGACTAGGCCACAACCACGTGCAGCTCGCCTGTGCTCTCGGGTAGGTTGCCGGCATCTAGCGACTAAAACTCTTACATATATTTATGCAGATTCGACCGCAGTTCTTGGTCCACTTGCAACATTCTCCGAACCACATGCATATGATCTCTGCGATCAACATAGTTTAAGAATGAGTGCGCCAGTTGGTTGGACTGTGATTAAACCAGAACCAGATGCAGTACCGGCAGGTCCATCAAGCGATGACTTAATGGCGATTGCAGATGCAGTTCGTGAAGCGGGAGCTCGAGAGAGCGCGAGTTCTAGTGAGATTTCAGGAATTGAAATTCCGCCGCTTGAATTGGGGCGCCGAGGTCATCTTCGAGCAATTCCCAATTAATCTAGCGCGCCATGTTTAATACGGAGTTCTTGAATTCAATTATTAAGGCTTACGACGTTCGTGGCCTGGTTGAATCGCAGATAACTCCAGATTTTGCATTTGTTCTTGGCGGTGCGTATGCCCGTTTTCTGCAAGAAGAGCGCGAACCCTCAACAATAATTATTGGTGAAGATATGCGCCCTTCCTCGCCAATGCTTGCAGATGCATTTTCAGATGGCGCTACTTCTCAAGGCTTAGATGTAATTCGAATCGGGCTGGCATCCACGGATATGTTGTATTTCGCCGCCGGTAAATTAAATATGCCAGGTGCGATGTTTACGGCAAGCCATAATCCAGCTGCATATAACGGTGTGAAATTATGTAAGAGCGGCGCGGTTCCAATCGGACAGGATTCAGGATTGCATCGAATCAAGCAATTAATTCTTGAAGGTTTACCAATAGCTAATCGCCCAGTTGGTAAAGAGAGCAACCGAGATTTGTTGGCAGAGTATGTGGATTTTTTAATTGGACTTTTTCCTGAAATCGACGGCGAGAATTCGAAGCAACGTAAATTGAAGGTTGTTATCGATGCCGGAAATGGCATGGCTGGTCACACAGCACCTGCGGTTATGTCGCGCTTGAATGTTGAGATAATTCCAATGTATTTCGAATTAGATGGAAATTTTCCAAATCATGAAGCGAATCCAATTGATCCCAAGAACTTGGTTGATTTGCAGAAGCGAGTATTGAAAGAGAAGGCAGATCTCGGACTTGCATTTGATGGTGATGCTGATCGCTGTTTCTTGATTGATGAGAAAGGCTCATTAGTTAATCCATCAGCGCTGACCGCCCTAATTGCAGTCCGTGAACTTAAGCAGAAGCCTGGCTCGACAATCATCTATAACCTAATTTCATCTAAAGCGGTTCCAGAGGTAATTCTAGAAAATGGCGGAAAACCACTTCGCTCTAGAGTGGGTCATTCATTTATTAAAAAAATGATGGCTGATTCTGGTGCAATCTTTGGTGGTGAACATTCTGGCCATTTCTACTTTGCAGATTTTTGGCGAGCAGATTCTGGAATGCTAGCGGCACTTTATGCTCTAACTGAATTAGCTTCTGGAAAGAGTTCGCTATCAAATCTTCTAAAGCCATTTAATCGCTATGTTTCAAGTGGTGAGATAAATTCAGAAGTTTCAGATGTTCCGGCCGCGATCGAAGCCATTCTTGCCGAATACAAAGGTTTTGAATTAGATGAGTTAGATGGCATAACCTTGACTGGCCCTAAGTATTGGTTCAATGTCCGAGCCTCTAATACTGAGCCGCTGCTACGTTTAAATGTCGAAGGCGATACTGAGGCTCAAATGATCAAGGCTCGCGATGCTCTGCTCGCAATCATCAGGGCTAAGCGATAACCTACGCTCCTACATATAAATTTGAGAAGCCTCTCATTCAAGGTTTAATAGGAGTTATAAGTGAACGTTCAAACAGCTGTAAAACACGACATTGCAAATGCGGCGCTAGCTGCCGAAGGTAAGAAGAAGATTGAATGGGCAGAACGCAATATGCCAGTATTGGCACAAATTCGGGAACGCTTTGAGAAGGAACAACCATTTAAGGGAATCCGGATCTCTGCATGTATGCACGTAACAACTGAGACCGCGAATCTAATGCGCGCCCTAAAAGCCGGCGGAGCAGAGCTTGCACTCTGTGCCTCAAATCCACTTTCAACTCAAGATGACACTGCAGCAGCGCTAGTGCATGAGTATGGCATCAGCGTTTTTGCTCGCAATGCAGTCGATCGCGACGGTTACTACTCACATATCAATGCATCACTTGATATCAAGCCTCACTTAGTTTTTGATGATGGTTGCGACTTAGTAAATACTCTCCACACAACACGCACCGAATTAATTGATGGAATTATCGGTGGCTGTGAAGAGACAACTACTGGAGTAATTCGCTTAAGCCAGATGACAAAAGATGGCGCACTTAAATTCCCGATGATTGCAGTAAATGACACTGACACTAAGCACATGTTTGATAACCGCTTTGGAACTGGACAATCAACTCTTGATGCAATTTTCCGCTCTACAAACTCACTCGTTGCTGGAAAGACCTTCGTCGTAGCTGGTTTTGGCTATTGCGGTAAGGGTGTTGCAGAGCGCGCAAAGGGAATGGGCGCTGATGTAATCATTACTGAGATTGATCCAACTAAGGCACTTGATGCACTTATGCAGGGCTATCGCGTTATGCCAATGACAGAAGCTGCTAAGTATGGCGATATCTATGTAACTGTTACAGGTAACCGCGATGTGCTCCGTGAAGAGCATTTCAAAGTTATGAAGGATGGCGCAATACTTTCTAATGCTGGCCACTTTGATATTGAAATTGATGTTGCTTGGCTCGAACAGAATGCAAAGAGCAAGAATGCAAAGATGCGCCACCAAACAGATGAATATGTAATGGCTGATGGCCGTCGCATTCTTCTTCTTGCAGAGGGACGCCTAGTAAATCTTGGCGCAGCTGAAGGTCACCCAGCTTCAGTTATGGATATGTCTTTCTCTGACCAGGCACTAACTGCAGAGTATTTGTTAAAGGCTGCTGCAACTCTTGGTGCTGGATTACATGATGTTCCAACCGAGATTGATAAAGAAGTTGCTCGCTTGAAATTGGAGAGCATGGGATCAACAATTGATAAGTTGACTCCAGCTCAAGAGCTTTACCTCAACTCTTGGGAGCACGGTAGCTAATGACTTCGATCATGGTCGTCGATGACGACCAAGATCTAGCAGAGATGCTTGGCATCGTCCTGACCGGTGCCGGTTACGAAGTGGATTTAGTGAATCGTGGCGATGAGGTAATGCCACTTTTCACAGTACATGCCCCAGATTTAGTCTTGCTTGATGTAATGCTTCCCGGATTAAACGGTGTCGAAGTTTGCAAATTGATTCGTGAAGTTTCAATGGTTCCGATTGTTATGTTGTCGGCCAGAGGCGACAAACAAGATGTAGTTGCTGGACTCGAAGCAGGCGCCGATGATTACATGGTTAAACCCTTCGACCCATTAGAACTGGTAGCCCGAATGAAGGTTCGGTTGCGTCGTAGCGCGGTAGAAGTAAATACTGAACTTTGTATCGGTAATTTAAAGATTGATCAGATAGAACATTCAATAATTAGAGATGGCCAGACAATTGCCCTTACCCGTCTTGAATTTGATTTACTAGTTGCACTCGCAAAAGAACCCGGAAGAGTTTTCTCGCGCGAAGCGCTTTTAAGTGAGGTCTGGGGTTACCGGCCAGCAACTGATACCAGGTTGGTAAATGTTCATATCCAAAGATTAAGATCGAAAATTGAGATTAATCCCGAAGATCCTAAAGTGATTGTTACGGTAAGAGGAGTGGGATATAAGGCTGGTGTCCCTGGAAATTCTCAATGAAATTCCAACTGAAACCTCCACTTAAAGCCTGGCGCTCATCGCTAGTTTTTCGAGTTACCGGAACCATTGTTGCGCTCTCACTAATTTTGATCTGGCTCCTAGGCTCAGCTCTTTTTAGCCGGGTCTCTTCAGGAATTTTCGATGAGAAGCTGACGCTATCTATTTTGGATGCGCAATCAACTGCTCGAAATACTCAGATTCAATTAACTTACTCAAAGTATCAAGATAAGGCAGCTCTAACCTTAGTTTTCGATGACATCCTCGCGCTTCCTCCTAGAACCTTTGAGGGAACAGCTAAAGAAATTGCAGTCTTCTCATTTCCAAATATTAATGACACATTCAAATTTGATGGGACATCAAACCTTTTAGATCCAAAGAGCATTCCTGAGAATTTTAGAGAAATTACTCGTAAAGCTAATGAAACCCGGTGGGAACGAGCAAATCTAATTTATCTAGATGGCAGCATCGAGCCAGGAATAGTAGTGGGGCAAGATTTAATTATTGCCGGAGTAGGAAAATATGAATTTTACGTAGTCTTCAGCTTATCTCAACAGGAAAAAACGATGACTCTGATTTTTAACTATCTACTTTTAGCTGGCATCGTTCTTACATTTCTTATCGGGTTAACTACCTACTTTGCAATGCGACGTCTAATCGCTCCGATTCAAGATGCCGCAAGAGTTGCCGAAGAATTGACCAAAGGAAATCTCGATCTCCGAATGGATTTTCAAGGCGAAGACGAAATCGCAAGCCTAGGTTATTCATTTAATGAAATGGCAGTATCACTACAGCAACAAATTTCTAGATTAGAAAACTTGTCAAAATTACAGCAGCGATTTGTTTCAGATGTGTCCCACGAGCTGCGCACCCCGCTAACCACAATTCGAATGGCTTCTCAGGTTATCTTTGCGACGAAAGATACTTTTGAACCTACAGTAGCCCGCAGCGCCGAACTTCTTATTTCGCAGATTGAAAGATTTGAATCTCTGCTGACCGATCTCCTTGAAGTGAGCAGATTCGATGCCCAAGCTGCGATTATGGAGATTGAAGAGACAGATTTGGTTGCTCTAGTGAAAGAGACAATAGATTATGTTCACCCTAGTCAGGATCGCATTGTAATTTTACACGCGCCAAACACTCCAATCATGGTGGATGTAGATCCTCGACGGATTAAAAGAATTATTCGAAATTTAATTTCAAATGCGCTAGATCACCGTGAGAATCAGAGAGTTGATGTCCAAATCGCAGAGAGCGAGAATGAAGTATCGGTAGGAGTGCGTGATTATGGAAGTGGATTTAATTACACCGACAGAAAGATGCTATTTGAAAGGTTCTGGCGAGCTGACAGTTCACGCGCCCGAAGCACGGGTGGAACTGGGCTAGGACTCTCTATTTCATTAGAGGATGCAAAACTCCATCAAGGCGAGATTGAAGTTTGGGGCGAACGTGGCAGAGGTGCCCACTTCGTATTAACAATTCCTAAATATGCTGGTGGAAGTATTGAAAGCAGACCAATTTCTGCACAGCTTTAATTTCCACACAAGAAATTAAAGCTTTAACTCTCAATCTTTAGTGGAATCTAGAATTGGTCAGTGAATTTTGGAGCGTTTATTGCCGTTTTCTCTTCGCTCCTCTTCCCGGTTAGGTGTCCATCT
>JBILDT010000074.1:0-5317 GCA_044352485.1 Candidatus Nanopelagicaceae bacterium | reverse complement strand
CAGAAACTGAAATTACTGAGCAAGTTAAATCAATGGCATCCCATAATGAGAATTTAGTTAAGCAGACTCGCGCGATTGCAGGTGCGCTCGCTAGTTCACAGACCCGTGGAAAATTCGGTGAAGCCCATCTTGAAAAGTTATTAGAGAGCGCTGGTTTAATCGAGAATGAACATTTCACTAGACAAGCCGCATCAGAAAAAATCGGTGACTCTGGTGCGATTCCCGATGTCACAATAAATATGCCTGGTGGCAGCGTTATCTATATCGATTCTAAATTTCCATTCCAAAGATTTTATGAAGCCTTTGAAACTGAAGATGATGCACTTCGCAAACAATTATTGGTAGAGCATTCAAAGGATTTGCTGGCACACATCCAAGCGCTATCAAAGCGAAATTATGCCGATCGTGGACCATCTCCAGATTTTGTAATTCTCTACGCGCCTATTGATGCCATCTTTATTGAGGCTGTTAAAGCAATCCCAGATTTCCTTGAAACTTCATTCCGTCTTGGCGTAACCATTGCAACACCTACTTCGATGATGGCGCTACTGCGCACCGTGGGCTATCTATTTAGCCGAAACCGCGTTGCAGCAAATGCCGAAGAGATTCAAACCCTGGCTGTGAAATTCTTGCGAGATGTCTCATCGCTTCATGACAAAATCGTTACTGTCGGAGATCGTTTGAAGAGCACCCTTAAGGCTTACAACGACATGATTCCAACCGCTGAGACCACAGTTCTAAGTGCAGCGAAGAAGATGAAGTCATTGGATGTTTCCGGTAAACCGTTAAAGGCGCTTCCCGAAGTTTCGGAAAATTTGCGAATTCTTGAGAGTAAATTAGCCTTGGATGCTCCAGAAGATTTTATTGAAGTTGAAGAGATTCCAGATGAAGATGATGAGAAATGAGTGGTGCTAGGTGAGTAATGCAATGGATGCAGTTAGATCAAAGGCGGTAAAGGGTCCTGGCTTAAAGGTGCCTGGCATTATTGTTCTGCAATTTCTTCTTATCTTTATCTTTGAAGCACTTGAATATACATTTACAGAAGTTGGCTTCTTTACCGGCCTAGCAATTTTGGTCTCATTCCTTGGTGGTCTATACCTAGGACGTCCTGGAACCTCATTTACAAATGCAGTTAATCCCCCAATCGTATTTTTAATCTCAACGCTGTTAATCATGGTGACAATTGGTGGCGCTGGATTTTCTCCTGGAGAAATCGGACTCGAATTAATTACTACGCTCTCGTCAGTTGCACCATGGTTGATAACTGGCGCCGTAATAGCTTGGGCCGCGCACTTTGCACTTATGCGCAAATATTCACGCAAATAAAAAAGCAAACTTTAAAGTTTTCCAGCCGCCTTTAAATCTTTACGAAGCTCTGGTGGAACCGAGAAGAGCAAATGTTCTTCCATTGCAGTTACGGTCTCGACATCGCCATAGCCACGTCTAGCTAAATCCTTAATCAAATCTGTTACCAATATTTCAGGAACTGATGCGCCGCTTGATACACCGATAACTTCTACGCCTTCAAACCATTCATCTTGGGCTTCAGCAGCAAAATCAATTAGGTAGGCCGCCTTAGCGCCATATTCCAGAGCAACTTCAACCAAACGAACTGAGTTTGAAGAGTTCTTCGATCCAACAACTAGGACTAAATCTGCCTTTGGTGCAATCTCTTTTATTGCTACCTGGCGATTCTGAGTTGCATAACAGATGTCATCACTTGGTGGGTCGATTAAATTTGGGAATCGCTTCTTCAACGCCGCAACAGTTGTGAGAGTCTCATCAACGCTTAAAGTGGTTTGGGATAACCAGGCAACTTTATTTTCATCCGGGACCTTGATATCTGCAATGCCATCTACGCCATCTACCAAAATAATGTGGTCTGGTGCTTCACCAGCGGTGCCTTCGACTTCTTCATGACCTTCGTGACCAATTAGTAAAATGGTTAAATCTTCAGCTGCAAAGCGCTTAACTTCATGGTGCACTTTGGTCACAAGTGGACAGGTTGCATCAATCGTCTTTAAGTTTCGAGAAGCGGCACTTGCATGGACTGCTGGGGAGACACCATGTGCTGAGAAAATAACAGTCTGACCCTCTGGCACTTCATCATTCTCGGCCACAAATATTGCACCGCGGGCTTCAAGTGTGGCGACCACGTGTTTGTTGTGGACAATCTCTTTGCGAACATAAACCGGTGCACCATACAAGTCGAGAGCTTTTTCAACGGTAACAACTGCGCGATCAACCCCTGCGCAATATCCGCGAGGGGCGGCTAATAAAACCCGTTTCGTCCCTAAAGTCATTTGCCAAGTCTAATTGGTATCCCGATTACTATCGACCTGTGCCAGACCAATCCGAGCAGCCAGAGAAACCATTTACCGTTCGCGCTATCTCTGAACGGATTGGCGCAATCGTTGATGGCCTAAGTGAAGTCTGGATTGAGGGCGAGCTATCTGAGATAAATGTAAGGCCAGGTTCGCCGACAATATTCATGCGGCTGCGTGACACCAGCGCAGATATGAGTATCTCAGTCCGCTGCTTTAAGAATGTTTTTGATTCAGTTGCACCGCTAGAAACAAATGCTCGTGTCGTGATTCGCTCTAAGCCAACTTGGTGGACCAAGAACGGTTCACTCTCATTTAACATCTCCGAAATTCGCCAAGTTGGGGTTGGTGAATTAATGGCCCGCCTGGAAGCTTTAAAGAATCTATTGGCGAGCGAAGGGCTCTTTGATTTAGATCGCAAGAAAGCGCTGCCATTCCTACCTAACGTAGTTGGATTAATTTGTGGGAGAAATAGCGATGCTGGTAAAGATGTTGTTGAGAATGCTAAACGGCGCTGGCCAAGTGTGAAATTTGAAATTCGCGAAGTGGCAGTTGCAAGCGCTGCGGCAGTTTCTGAAGTAAGTGAAGCGCTGAGTGAGTTAGAGGCTAATCCAGATGTAGATGTAATTATTATTACAAGAGGTGGCGGCTCTTTTGAAGATCTTCTCCCATTCTCGGATGAATCATTACTTCGACTAGTTGCTAATTGTAAAACTCCGATCATTAGCGCAATTGGTCACGAGAAAGATTCTCCACTTCTTGATTTAGTAGCAGATTGGCGAGCCTCGACTCCAACCGATGCCGGAAAGCGAGTGGTGCCGGATATGGATGAAGAACTCGCTAACATTTCAAATCTTCAGGATCGAGCAAATCGCTTTATCCAGAACCGAATCGACTTTGAACTTGCAAAAATAAAAGGATTTATGGATCGTCAGATAATGCGCGAGCCCCAGACAATCGTTACCACCAGAGTTGAAATTATCACTGGCCTGATTGCCAGATCACATAGAAGTATGACTGGCCGAATTGCAATCGCAGCCGAAGAAATAAGTGGACTACGGACACAGGTGCGCACCCTCTCGCCACAAGCTACTTTAGATCGCGGCTATTCAGTAGTGCAGAAATCAGATGGGTCGGTTCTTCGCAAAGCTAGCGAGGTTAAGCCCGGCGAGAAACTTCGACTGCGATTGGCGCAAGGCGAAGTTGGCGCAATTACGGAGTAGATTACGAATATGGCCGCCGCAAAAGACTCTGCTAAAGACCCAGCAAAATTAAGTTATGAAGAAGCCCGCGATGAATTAGCCAAGGTTGTTACAACTCTGGAATCTGGGCAGGCAACACTCGAGCAATCTCTGGCGCTCTGGGAACGTGGCGAAGAGCTTGCAAAGATTTGTCAGCAATGGCTTGATGGGGCAAAGGCAAAATTAGCAGCAGCAAAACCAGAAGCGGATAAGTAAATGCCAGATTTTAATTACAGCGATCTCCTGCCAATCGGTCCAGATAAAACAAAGTATCGCCTGGTAACAACTGAAGGTGTTTCAACTTTTAGCGCCGAAGGTATGGAATTCCTTAAAGTCACTCCTGAAGCTTTGGAGAAGTTAACTTCAGAAGCGATCCACGACATCAATCATTATTTGCGTGAAGAGCATCTAACCCAGCTCGCTTCAATCTTGAAAGATCCAGAGGCTTCACCAAATGATCGTTTCGTCGCTTTAGATCTATTGAAGAATGCAAATATTTCTGCTGGTGGAGTTCTGCCGATGTGTCAGGACACCGGAACTGCCCTGATTATGGGAAAGAAGGGGCAGCGCGTTCTGACTTCAAAGAGCGATGCCGAATCAATTTCAAAGGGTGTTTATGATGCATATACCTCTTTGAATCTTCGCTACTCCCAACTTGCTCCAGTTACTACTTGGGAAGAGAAGAACACTGGCAATAATTTGCCAGCACAGGTTGAGATTTATTCTGATACCGAGCACGCCGATGAATACAACTTCCTGTTCATTGCAAAGGGCGGCGGCAGTGCAAATAAATCATTCCTTTATCAAGAGACCAAAGCGGTATTAAATCCAACTTCATTCATGAACTGGCTCGATGAAAAATTGCGTTCTCTTGGAACTGCAGCTTGCCCGCCGTATCACTTGGCAATTGTTATTGGTGGAACCAGCGCCGAACACACAGTTAAAACTGCAAAGCTTGCGAGCACGCATTATCTAGATGAATTACCAAGAAGTGGGGATGCTAAAACTGGACATGGTTTCCGCGATGTCGATCTCGAGGCAAAGGTCCTAGAACTAACTAGAACACTTGGTATCGGAGCCCAATTCGGTGGCAAGTATTTCTGTCACGATGTCCGAGTTGTTCGCCTGCCACGCCATGGCGCATCTCTTCCAATCGCAATTGCGGTCTCTTGTTCTGCTGATCGCCAAGCCAAAGCAAAGATAACTAAGGAGGGAATCTTCCTCGAAGTTTTAGAGCGGGACCCAGCCCATTTCTTGCCCGAAACAACTGATGAACATTTAGACGATAACGTCGTCAAGATTGATTTAAATCAACCAATGGCAGAAGTCTTGAAGACACTTTCAAAGCATCCGATCAAAACCCGACTCTCGCTAAATGGAACACTGATTGTTGCGCGCGACTTAGCCCATGCAAAAATAAAAGAGTTAATTGATTCCGGTAAAGAATTACCGCAATACTTCAAAGATCATGCGGTTTATTACGCTGGACCGGCCAAGACTCCAGAGGGATACGCATCTGGATCATTTGGTCCAACAACTGCCGGTCGGATGGATTCGTATGTGGATCAATTCCAAAAAGCTGGTGGTTCGATGGTCATGTTGGCAAAGGGAAATCGTTCTAAAGCCGTAACTGATGCCTGCAAAAATAATGGCGGCTTCTACCTAGGCTCGATTGGTGGACCAGCCGCGCGACTTGCCCAAGATTGCATTCTCAGTGTTGAAACTTTGGATTATGCCGAATTAGGAATGGAA
>JBILDT010000073.1:0-5320 GCA_044352485.1 Candidatus Nanopelagicaceae bacterium | reverse complement strand
CCAGAGCTAATTGACCTGCAGTGCGTCCGGTGAGCTTCATGTATTTAATTGTGTCTTCATCAATCGGGAAGATTGCGCAAGTAGAACCATATTCTGGAGACATGTTTCCGATTGTTGTTCGATTTGCCATTGGAAGCGCTGTAACACCTGGACCATAAAATTCCACAAACTTGCCGACTACGCCATGCTTACGAAGCATTTGGGTAATTGTTAAAACCAGATCTGTTGCAGTTGTTCCGATCGGAAGCTGACCATTTAATTTAAATCCAACAACTCTTGGAATCAACATTGAGACTGGCTGCCCTAAAAGAGCTGCCTCGGCTTCGATTCCGCCTACTCCCCAACCCAGAACTCCAAGGCCGTTAACCATGGTTGTGTGTGAATCGGTTCCGACGACTGTGTCTGGATAAGCGCGTAAAACGCCATTTACTTTTCTTGTCATTACGACGCGAGCTAGGTATTCAATATTTACTTGGTGGACGATTCCGGTTCCGGGTGGAACAACTTTGAACTCATCAAATGCGCTCTGGCCCCAACGAAGGAAGCGATAGCGCTCCTGATTTCGTTGGTATTCGATATCTGTGTTCTCTTCAAAAGCGGTGTTTGTTCCGAACTTATCTGCGATTACCGAGTGGTCAATAACTAGTTCTGCTGGTGCAAGTGGATTTACCTTTGCTGGATCTCCACCAAGTTCAACGATAGCTTCGCGCATTGTTGCTAGATCCACAACGCATGGAACACCAGTGAAATCCTGCATAATTACGCGCGCTGGCGTAAATTGAATTTCAGTGTCTGGTTCAGAATCTGGATTCCAATTTGCAAGTGCTTCAATCTGAGCCGCGGTGATATTTGCGCCATCTTCGGTGCGCAGTAAATTCTCTAATAAAACTTTTAAACTAAAGGGAAGACTGTCTGCGGCTGGCAATTTTGTGATATCAAATATCTCGTATTTGCTACCCGCTACTTCGATTTCAACCTTTGCATTAAAAGAATTTTTACTCATGGGCGCATCTTAACCGAGAGAAAAGCGAGCCACACATTCCACATGTTGAGTCATCGGGAATAGATCGAAGCCAACGATGTGATTTAGGTGATATCCACCCTCCTCGAGCGCCCTGGCATCGCGGGCCAGCGAGGCTGGGTCGCAAGAAACGTAAACAATTGTTCGGGGCTTCTTCGCAATCATCTGCTTAACAACCATCTCGCCCGCACCAGTCCGCGGTGGATCCAGAAGAATTACATCCACCCGATTTATCAATGGCAACTTCTGTTCAACCCGACCGGCATGAACAACAACGTTCTTTACTTTCTCAAAAATCTTAAGCGCATCCTGGGTTGCTCGATGGCTAGATTCAATCAAATGAACTTTTCCGATATCACCAACATCTTCTGCCATCGGCGCAGTGAATAGCCCAACGCCACCATATAAATCACAGACCTGGTCGCCTGGGCGCAGTGCCATTAGATCCATAACTAATTTCGTAAGTGTTTTAGGCGCCGCGCTATGGCTCTGCCAGAAAGATGTTGGAGAAATTTGATATGTATGCTCCCCAACTACTTCATGCAACTGGGTTGGACCAGAAATACTGCGGCCACCACGAGAAACATTCTTTTCACCAGAACTTGAGACCGCAACTTCAAGACGATCATCGCCCTTCCAGCTTCTGGCAAACATCGCTGGATCATTAATTGCTTCAACAGCAATCAAACACCTATCAATTTCAGTTACCTCTTTGCTGCGAGCAGAATACAAACCAGGTTTTCCACTCTTTGAAATTGCAAAATCCATTCGGGTTCGCCAGTGCAGTCCATTGGTTGGTTCGGCCGGTAGAACATCTAAATCAATTTCAATTCTTCCCAATCTAGAGAACTGTTCGCGAATCACTGAGCGCTTTAACTCAAGTTGAGCCGAAATTTCTATATGCTGGAAATCGCAACCACCACAACCACCTGGCACCGCATACTTACATGGTGGAACCACGCGATCCTTTGATGGCTTTAAGATTTCGATTGCATCACCGCGTGCCAACTTTGAAGAGGTTGAAGTTATTTCTACAACGGCTTCTTCACCCGTAATTCCATACCTTACGAAAACAACTTGCCCTTTATGTCTAGCAATGAAATGGCCACCGTGTGCTACTGGTCCAATTTCTACGGTAATTCGGTCGCCTACTTTTAGCGAACTCTCCTCTTTCCGGATGTTGGATTCCATAGGGCAACCTTAAGGGTGTAAGTTGTACTTCGTGCACGTAGTGATTATGGGATGCGGTCGAGTCGGATCTGGTCTTGCCATTGATTTAGAGGCGGCCGGACATTCAGTATCGATAATCGACCAGAATAAAGAAGCATTTCGCCGATTAGGCCCAAATTTCAAAGGTCAGATAATTGCTGGAGTTGGTTTTGACCGCGACATCTTGCTCGAAGCAGGAATCGAGAAGGCCGATGCATTTGCGGCGGTTTCAAATGGTGATAATTCCAACATCTTGGCAGCGCGCGTTGCCCGCGAAACTTATGGCGTAGAAAAAGTTGTTGCACGTATTTACGATCCAGCGCGTGCTGAAATTTATCAACGTCTCGGAATACCAACGGTCGCCACAGTTTTATGGACAACAGATCAAATTATTCGACGTCTGGCGCCAGAAGGTTCAAGATCCGAGTGGCGAGATGCAAGTGGCGTAGTTCAACTCTGTGAAGTTCATTTACATCATGATTGGTTCGGACAACCGGTTTCACTTATTGAGTCCTCGACTAAGGCACGAGTTGCGTTTATCACTCGCCTGGGCAGTGGAATGATTCCAACTGAAAATACAGCTCTTCAAGAGGGCGATTTGGTGCACGTCATGGCAACTGATGACGAAATTAAAAACATTGAAGACACCTTGGCAAGATCTCCGGAAGAGGCATAGTAGATATGAGAATTGCGATTGCTGGAGCCGGAAATGTTGGGCGTTCAATTGCCCGTGAATTAATTGAAAATGGCCACAATATTCTTCTGATTGATCGAGATCCTAAAGCGCTAAAAATAGAGAGCGTTCCAAACGCTGAATGGCTAATGGCCGATGTCTGCGAAATTTCATCTCTTGATAATGCGAAGTTAGATACTTGTCAGGTCTTAATCGCTGCTACTGGTGATGACAAGGTGAATCTAGTCGCTTCGCTATTGGCTAAGACCGAGTATGGGGTTCCACGAGTTGTTGCGCGAGTAAATCATCCAAAAAATGAGTGGATGTTTGATTCCTCTTGGGGCGTCGATGTTTCAGTCTCTACCCCACGCATTATTTCTGCAATTGTTGAAGAAGCGGTTTCGGTAGGCGATGTGGTGCGGTTGTTCTCACTCCAAAAGGGCGAAGCCAGCCTGGTTGAAATAACTCTGCCAGAAGAGGCAAAGTGTTTAGGCCAAACTGTTGAAGAAATTGAGCTTCCAGAGAATGCGACCCTCGCAGCAATTGTTCGCGATGGCCAAGTAATTACTCCACATGCTCACGATGTTTTTTCTGCCGGAGATGAACTTCTTTTTATCGCAACCATTGAAGCAGAACGACTACTCAAAGATTGTTTTATAGCTAATACCTAACTTGCTTTTGTAATTGGGACGGATTTAATAACCATCCAAGTTCCCCAAAGAGTTGCCAGGTAGAGCGGGAAACCAAGAAAAATGTTAGCGACACCGAGAGCATTTAATTGGTCTGCCATAAAGAGTGGGTATTGGACACCTAGCCGAATTGCAAAAAGTGCAAACCAGATCCAAGTTGCCTTGGTATACGCCGCCAAACGCTTCGGATCTTTGCGCCACCTCAAATTCTCGCCAAGAATCGGGCCAAGTAGAACGCCAATTAGCGGATACTTAATAAGTATCGAGAGTAAATAAACGAGCATAAAGGCCGAATTTTTCCAGAGGCTCGGCGCGAAATAATCCTTTGCTTCCCCGGTTCTCCAGGCCAGCCAACCGCAGAAAGCGACTCCAATGAACCCAGATATCGAATACATCAAAGATTCTCTTTTAACTAATCGATAGAACATCAATAGCGCAGCAGTCGCCAGCGAGACATATAGACAGACCCTTAAATTATTAGTGATGTTATATGTGAGTAAGAAAATAATCGATGGAATTGTGGAGTCAATAATTCCCTTTTTTCCACCAAGAGCGGTGAGGACTTTTGCCTTATCTTCTTCTTGCATTAACTTTTTCCTCCAGTAGATCCAAAACCGCCAGAACCGCGATCTGAGCCTGGAAGGGATTCAACTTCGACAAAGTTTGCACGTTCAACTTGCTGAATTACTAGTTGAGCAATTCGATCGCCCTTCTTAAATGTAATTGCTTCCTTTGGGTCGTGATTAATCAAGATAATTTGGAGTTCCCCTCGAAATCCGGCATCTACAGTTCCGGGTGAGTTAACCATCGTCACTCCATGCTTAATCGCAAGTCCTGATCTTGGATGAACAAGTGCTACATAGCCATTTGGTAGCGCAATTGAAATACCAGTTGGAACTAGCGCCCGCTCTCCTGGTTGAAGAGTTACATCAATTCGCGCAGTTAAATCGGCACCAGCATCACCGGGTTTTGCATAACTTGGTAGTGGGACCGATTTATCTAAGCGAGTAATTAAAACCTGAACACTCATGGATTAATTTCAAACTCGGGATCTACGAAGGCCAATAGCTCTGGATGAGCGACAACGTGAGCCAAATATTCCTTAGGCGCATTATCAAGGAAGTGTTGCATCGGGACTATTACATAGAGCGAAGCCGCCCGAACAGCAATCGGTCCGTCAGGACTTCCAAGTCGTCCAACTGCGCTGCAATAAACTTTTCGGTTTACCTGCCCCGTAATTTCTGCCGTTATGTGCAGAGTTGTTCCCATTGGGACCGGAAGAAGAAAATCAGTTTCAAGCCTTGCAGTAACTGCAGGAGAGCGAATCAACCACATCAATTTTCCAAGTGCCTCATCAAATGCCAACGAGAGAAGTCCGCCATGTGCAAGTCCTGGTGCACCTTGGTGATTTTCAGTAACGGTAAATACTGCTGTTAAATTCTGGCCATCGCCGGCATGCGCAACAAGATGCAATCCGGTTGGGTGCAACTCTCCACATCCAAAACAATGTCCGAAGTGTGATGGGATTTTTGTTCCTGGTTCAGGAGCCTTTGGATGACGCGGCGGTACTTGAGAACCCTCGGGTGGCACCGTACTTGGAACGCGACTCATGAGTGAAGCCTAACCCGTGATTAAGTTTGTGCAAACATTCATTACTGGTATGCCGTAGCGTGCGCCTGTGGGAAAAAATAATCGGCATAAAGATTTGGATTATGGCACCCCAATTTT
>JBILDT010000072.1:0-5332 GCA_044352485.1 Candidatus Nanopelagicaceae bacterium | reverse complement strand
CCATTTAATACTGGAATTGTTGCGTGGGCACCAAGTTCATCAACATCTGATTGTGCAAAAGTTCGAACTATTAAGGCGCTCGCAAAACCACTTATAACTTTTGCGGTGTCTGAAATAGTCTCGCCCCGGCCGATTTGCAAGTCGTCACCACGCAAGAAAATTGGGGTTCCACCAAGATGAGCCACAGCAGTTTCTGATGCAAGTCTCGTACGAGTTGAAGATTTAGTCATATAAATCGCGACGCTTTGATTGGCCAAAGCATCTTTAGAGCGCATTGGTTTACTTGCGAATTGCGCGGCAGTGTCAAGAATTAGTTCGACATCTTCCCGAGATAAATGCTCGGTGCGCAATAGGTCTTTCATCGTTGAATAATACCCAATAAAGGCGTCGGCCTCGGTAGAATTTATTACATGGGAATCTTTACCCGAACACCTAAATCAGCGCCAGGCTTGGATGGTTTACAGCCATTTGCTGATGTCTTGGAGAAGGAAGAAACTAGGCACTCAAATGAAGATGGCGATCATGAAAAATTCGCGCACTATGTTCGTAAAGAAAAAATCGTCGAGTCTGCCGTAACTGGAAAGGCAGTTCGAGCGCTCTGTGGGAAGAAATGGGTTCCAAGTCGTGACCCTGAAAAGTTTCCGATCTGCCCACTCTGCAAAAAAATCTACGATGGCCTAAAGAAGGAATGAAAAAATCTCGCTCTGGGCTTTTAATCTTCAGCCTTCTCGCTTCACTTCTTGCTAGCTTAGTAATTGCGCCACAATCTGTTGCAGAAGATAAGGCGTTACGGAAAATATTTTCGGGTTGGATGACCGATTACAGCACTTATGGCGACACAACTAAAGGCCAAATTCAGGCGATGGATTATGTAGTCAAGAATGCCGATATGTTTAGTCAGATTCTGCCGTTCTGGTATTCGATAACAGGTGCTTCAAAGATTAAAGATAAATACATAACGCAAAATTCAATAAATAAAGCAATCCCAATATCTACTCTTCAAAGCCTTGGAATTAAAGTCTTGCCGACTCTTACAGATAGCACTAAAGAGGGGGAACTCTCCAAGATTATGGGAAATGATGCCAGTCGGGCAACGCTTATCAAAACAATTACAGATTTAGTGATGGCAAATAACTTTGATGGAATTGATTTAAATTTCGAGGGCTTTGCATATGTAGACAAAATTCCAACCTGGCCAACTATTCAAACCAGATGGGTTAAGTTTGTTGCTGAATTATCTGTCGCATTGCGCTCTAGGAATAAACTGTTATCAGTAACTACTCCTTATCTTCTGGATCCAACTACCGGTAAGAGAGGTTATTACCATTACGCATGGCCAGAGATATCAAGCCATATCGATAGATTAAATATTATGTTTTATGACTATCATAAATATGACACTAAGCCAGGGCCGATTGGTCCGATAAATTGGGCAGAGCCTTCACTTCTCTATGCGCTTAAACATGTTGCCCCATATAAAATTTACTTTGGAACACCAAATTATGGGTACAACTGGGTAACTAAAATTACTGGTGTATGTCCAACAAATACCCCAAAATCTGAGACAAGATCATCAAACGCGGCAATTATTCATCAAAACCGCTCGCAGGCAATTGTTGATAAACCAGGTGCTGTTGCTACTTACAATGAAAAGTTTGGCGAGACCAATGTTTTATATACAGCAGAGTTCAACGGAGTTAATAGCAGTGGAGCTCCTACAAGTTGTAAAGTGAGCCATTCGGCATGGTTTGTAGATGCTCGTGGCTACTTTGCAAGAGCCAAACTTGTTGAAAAATATCAACTTGGTGGCATCTCTGAATGGGAAATTGGTTACGGTGATGATTTAGCAATCCAAGAGGTAAGAAAAGTTGCAATTGCAATGGGGCAAGATAAAGTTGTTGGTGTTGCTACTGCAGATTCCGAAAGCGCAAATTATGGTGAAGCAATAACCTTTACAGGCTCATTTAAATTGCCTGATGGTAGGCCAGTAGCAAGCGTTCCAGTCTTTATTGAAATAAAACGCCCCGGTGGTAACTCTCGTAAGCCAATTGCTCAGACTGGTCTAGATGGAAGTTTTCAGGCAAAAGTATTACTTGGCGAATCTTCAATTATCTCGTTCTCTACAGATGAGAGCAGAGATCGGACGCTTGGCATGACGCCAGAGAAAACCATCGCAATTTCAAGAGTAATTTCCTGGAACCTACCGGCGTCGATGAAGCGGGGTGTTAGCTACAAAATAACTGGTGAACTGCAACCTAGATCTCCAGGGATAAAAGTTATTTTGGATGATGGTAAGAATCAGCTCAGTACCACCTCGTTGGCCGATGGAAAATTTGAATTTGATTTTACCCCTACAAAAATTGGAGTAATACAATTTAGGATAGTTACAGAAACTGAGCCAGGATTTAGCGGTTCAGCAACAGCTCCCGCCTCAGTTTTGGTGCGTTAGAAATTGGAAATCACAAACATGGTGAAAACACTTCCTAAAGATGAAGTAAGCATTAGTGAACTAGTTGATCGACCTTGGATAACTATTGTTTGGGACGATCCAGTGAATCTTATGAATTATGTGACACATGTTCTAATAAAACTCTTTGGATTTTCGAAGGAGCGAGCTCACGAATTAATGATGCAAGTGCATAACGAGGGTCGGGCGGTTGTTTCATCCGGGACACGTGAAGAGATGGAGCGCGATGTGCAGCGCCTGCACGAACATGGCCTATGGGCGACCTTGCAACGTGATGACAAAATTTAATGTCTAACTTTGAAAAAGTTGGAGATGGCTACTCTCTAGACCTGACCCTGGATGAAGCTCAGATTCTAATTAACTTAGTTGAACACTTATTGGAATTACTCGGTGAAGGTGATTTCTTTCATCACTATGATTCCAGCGATCCGCTAGCTCAATTACTAGCAATGCCATCAGAAATTGTTACACCAGATGATCCGGTCTTGCTAAGGCTTTTGCCAAATGCATACACCGATCCAGAAGCTGCATCAGATTTTCGGAGATATACCGAACCACAATTGCGGGGCGCAAAGCAGAAAAATCTGCGATTAGTTCGCGAACAGTTAACAGTTTTGGTAGATGAGAATTTGGGCGGGGTAATTGAGGATATCGAGGCTGATGTTTGGCTAAAGGCTTTAAATGATTTGCGGATAGCGTTATCAATTAGGCTAGAAATAACTGAAACAAGTTTTGAAACCTTTGAACTTTTGCCAGATGAAGATCCGCAGAAGCCGGTCTATGCCGTTTACTTCTGGTTGGGTTGGTTGCAGGAAAATTTGTTAGAGTTGCTCCTATGACTCTTCGAATTCGCGCTGACATTGTTGCAAAAATTTTGGAGCAGTCCCGCGCGGAATACCCAGATGAATGTTGTGGAGTAATTCTCGGCCCCGAGGGCAGTGATAGCGCTGTGGAATTGAAGCCAATGATTAACGCTGCACATTCACCTACCTTCTATGAATTTGATTCTAAGGATCTGCTCGCTCTTTACCGCGAGCTTGATGAAAAATCTAAAGAGATCGTTGTTGTTTATCATTCGCACACTGAAACTCAGGCCTATCCATCTCGCACAGATATCGCCTATGCCTCCGAACCAAATGCGCACTACGTCTTGGTTTCTACCCGCAAAGAGATTGCACCTGAGACTGAGTTTCGTTCATATCGAATAATTGATGGTGAAGTTACCGAAGAACCCGTTGAAATAATCACCACGCCCTAGCAGATTCTACGATTGGCAAGTAAGGCGCGCTTCTAGGATACTTATCCCATGTCCTCATCAACATCCTCAGCAGAGATAGAAGTTCGCATCCCAACAATTCTTCGCCCCTACACAAAAGGCGAAAAGTTAGTAACAGCTGAAGCGAGCGATTTAAAAGGATTAATCACAGCGCTAGATGCTAAATATGCTGGACTTGGCGAACGTTTACTTGAAAATAACGAGTTGCGCAGATTTATAAATATTTATATCAATGATGAAGATGTTCGATTTATGGGTTCGCTTGCCGCAACACTCAAAGCTGGTGATTCTGTAACAATTTTGCCCGCCGTCGCTGGTGGCTGCAAGTGACAAGATACGAATCATTAGAAGCATCTCTTGGTCACACTCCGCTAATCGGATTGCCAAAACTTTCACCTAAAACTCAAGCAGGTAAACCAGCAGTTCGACTCTGGGCGAAGATGGAAGATCGAAATCCAACTGGCTCGATTAAAGATCGCACTGCAATGGCAATGATTGATGATGCCGAAAAAACCGGAAAGTTAAAACCTGGCGCAACAATTCTTGAACCAACAAGTGGAAACACTGGAATCTCACTTGCGATGGTTGCGAAAGTTCGTGGCTACAAATTAATTTGTGTAATGCCAGAGAACACCAGCATCGAACGGACTCAAATTTTAGAGATGTGGGGAGCAAAAATAATTTACTCACCAGCTGCTGGTGGCTCAAATGAAGCAGTGCGAGTTGCAAAAGATTTAGCAGCAGAAAATCCGGATTGGGTATTTCTATATCAATATGGAAATCCAGCAAATACTCTGGCGCACTACAAGACAACCGGGCCTGAAGTCTTTGAAGATTTACCAACTATTACGCACTTTATTGCTGGACTAGGAACAACCGGAACACTTATGGGAGCCGGGAAGTTTCTGCGCGAGAAAAATCCAGATATCGCAATCATTGCTGCAGAACCAAGATATGGTGAAATTGTTTATGGCCTCCGTAACTTAGATGCGGGTTTTGTTCCAGAACTTTATGACGCATCCGTTATTACTCGAAGATTTTCAGTAGGGGCCGAAGATTCAGTCCGTAGGGTTCGAGAGTTACTTGAAATTGAAGGAATATTTGCTGGTATTTCAACCGGTGCGATACTCCATGCCGCACTTGGAGTTGCTAAGGAATGTGTAGATGCTGGCAAGGGCGCAGATATTGCATTTATAGTCTGTGATGCGGGATGGAAGTATTTATCTACCGGAATTTACGGAAAAGATAGCGACCCTGAAGTTTTAGATGGCCAACTTTGGGCTTAATTCTTTAGTAAAGGTAGGCTTGGCTATATGTCGGGCGCTGCAATAACTTCAACCTCACCAACCTCACCAAACTCACCAATCGGAATTTTCGATTCAGGTGTTGGTGGATTAACAGTTGCTAGATCAATCATTGATCAGCTTCCTGGTGAATCAATTCTTTATGTTGGCGATACCGCGCGCGGCCCTTATGGCCCAAGACCACTTGCTGAAGTTCGAACCTTTGCTTTAGAAATTCTTGATGAATTAGTTGAAGCTGGAGTAAAGGCAATTGTTATTGCCTGTAATACTGCAAGTGCTGCGATG
>JBILDT010000009.1:0-18058 GCA_044352485.1 Candidatus Nanopelagicaceae bacterium | reverse complement strand
CCAATTAACCCAACTCGCCCAAAGCGGCATCTTTCTGAACTCGGCGCTCGGCCTCCATGGCTACCAGAGCCGAGAAAGTCTCGTTGTATTGCGCCTCATTCTCAGTTGGATTCAAGCGTTGTAGCGTCGATTTAATTTCAGCGATTGATCTACTCAATGCCACTTCACGGAGCCGTGCAAAAATCGCAGCGATATATCGTTCGGAGATTTCTCGGTCAGTGCGGATTGGCTCGACCGTAAGTTCGGTAATTAGCGCACGAATATCTTCACTCTCGCTGCTCTCTAATAACTTTTGGATATTTAGTTCTGGCGCAGAATCTATTTGAATGCGAAGTTGGTGGTAGGCCCAATATGAGAATGCATTCTTCTCTAGTAGCTCCCAATCCTTTGCCATTTCTGGAAACTGCAACTTAATCTTTAAGACTTCGCGTTCCATCATCAAGATTGGGTCGCGAAGGTTTACCTCAGATTGAACTGCAGGTTCGAGGTTCTGTGATGGCACACTTCTTGTCGAACTCTTCTTAATTGCGCTCGTAACAATATCTACTTCGAGTCCCAACCAACCTGCAACCAAACGCGCATATTCTGGGCGAAGTGAGGCATCGCGAATCTTTCCAATAAGTGGGGCAACTTGGTTTAGGGCCGAGACTCGACCTTCTGCCGCATTTACATCATATTTTGCGATCTCGCTCTTTATCGCGAACTCAAATAGTGGAACTCGACGTGCAATTAAATCTCGCACGGCTGCATCACCTGATGCTATTCGCAAATCACATGGATCCATTCCAGATGGTTCAACCGCAACAAAAGTCTGTGCCACAAATTTTTGATCATCACCAAATGCGCGGAGTGCGGCTTTCTGTCCCGCAGCATCACCGTCAAAGGTAAAAATTACTTCGCCACGAAAAGCATCGTCATCCATCAACAATCTACGGATTACTCGGATGTGATCATCGCCAAATGCGGTTCCGCAAGTTGCTACCGCCGTGGTAATCCCAGCTAGATGTGCCGCCATAACATCGGTATATCCCTCGACAATTACAACCTGGCGCTTCTTTGCAATCTCTTTCTTGGCCATATCTAAGCCATAAAGAATCTGGCTCTTCTTGTATATCGGGGTCTCAGATGTATTCAAATACTTAGGGCCCTGATCAACTTCATCACTCGCAAGTTTGCGTGCACCAAAACCAACTACATCACCCGAAATATCTTTGATCGGCCAGACCAGGCGATTTCGATATCTATCAATCGGGCCTTTGGTGCCATCTTTACTTAGACCGGCCAATGAAAGTTCGCTATCGGTAAAACCTAAATTCTTTAGATGCTTGTAAAGCGCATCCCACTCATCTGGTGCATATCCAACCCCAAAAGTTTCGGCAGCGGCTTTATCAAAGCCCCGCTTCTGCAAGAAATCTCTACCGATTTTGGCGCTGCCTGGAAGATTTAACTGCTCGCGGTAGAAATTCATTGCTGCAACATTTGCTGCTACTAAACGTGAGCGATTGATACTTGGACCAGTGTTTGTATTGGTTCCGTCGTAACGAAGTGTGTAACCCATGCGGTCGGCTAATCTCTCGACCGATTCTGAAAATGAGAGATGGTCCATCTTCATCAGAAATGCAATTACATCGCCACCAACACCGCATCCGAAACAGTGAAAATAACCTTTGCTTGGAGTTACGTGAAAGGAGGGACTTTTCTCATCATGAAACGGGCAGAGGCCTTTCTTCTGTCCCCCACCGGCGCTCTTTAATTGAACGAAATCACTGACTACATCATCGATTGAACTGTTATCGCGGACATGACTGACATCTTCATCGCGAATTCGACCGGAAGCCATGGCGTTATCTTAATCGCGCAGCTAGCGCGATCGCCCCTGGGTCGGTTAGTGAAGCCACTTGATCAATAACCACGCGCAATCTTGCGCTATCTGTTGTTGCACGTTGCCAATCTTGCAGAAAGAAAGATTCCAAAGTATTTGGTGCGCCCTTTAAAACTGCCGCCACTAGTTCGTGAATCAAAGTTTGCTCGTTGTCATAACGCTTAACCGAACGCTCTGAATTAATAATGTAGAAACCCGCAAGTGACTTTAGGAAAGCCACTTCAACATGTTGAGCCCGAGGCACCACTAAATTGGCGTTATATCGGGTTAATTGACCGGGACCATATTGTGCTCGGGTTGCTTCTTCGGCGGCTAAGGCAAATCGGCCAACCAACTGACTTGCTAAATCTTTCAGTCTGGCAAGTGCGCGATGGCTGCCATCGTATTCTTTTGGCCAGCAGGAAAGTTGTTGCAAATTCTCTAACGCAATTCTGGCCTCATCGATTGTGATATCAGCTAAATTATTTGATTGCGCATCTTTATATATATCCGCAAAATCATTAGTTAAATCATGTAATTTCACTTGGCCGGAAACTAAAGCATCTTCTAAGTCATGAACGCTATAGGCAACATCATCCGACCAGTCCATAATTTGCGCTTCAAATGATTGGCTACCGATTGGTGCATCCTTGCGAGCCCAGTTGAAGATATCTAAATCATCATCGTAAACGCCAAACTTATGCGCATTTGTTGCGCGCGGCCAAGGATATTTAGTAGCCGCATCCAGGCTGGCTCGAGTTAAATTGAGCCCAAGTGAGATTCCATCTGCATCAACAGTTTTAGCTTCCAACCGGACAAGTAATCTAAAGCTCTGAGCATTTCCTTCAAAGCCACCACAACTAAGTGCGGTCTGATTTAAAGCTTCTTCGCCATTATGACCAAAAGGTGGATGGCCGATGTCATGCGCTAAACATGCGCCCTCCATTAAATCTGGATCAGCGCCAAGTGCAGCGCCAAGTTCGCGACCAACTTGAGCACATTCAAGTGAATGCGAGAGTCTGGTTCTTGGAAAATCTGTTGCCCACGGAACTGCTACTTGAGTTTTAGCAGCTAGCCGGCGAAGCGCAAATGAATGAATGATTCGGGCGCGATCACGAGCAAATTCGGTGCGGCCTAATCGCTTTGCTGGTTCATCTAAAAAGCGGGCGCGATCAAACTCGTTATATCCCGAGTGTTCGACCGCTGCTTTTAAAACCATAGTGAGGTAACCCTAACTCCTTAACTAATTCTTAACTTGGTCCGTTAGGTGGATACCCTGCCGGCCAAGGGTGACATACGCGAGATAGGCCCCGGTTTCACGCACTAAATAGCGGAAACTCGAATTTGAAGTCGAAGCTGGTCCAGTTCGAGTTGGTGCACAAGTAGCAGATATTCCTAGATCGGATGCCATGGTCACGGCACGCAAGCAGTGGTATTGATCAGTAACAATAATTGCAGTTTTTAGATTTAACTTTTTCATAACATCTACATAGCTCTTAGTGCTAGCAAAGGTATCTCTTCCATATGGAATTGAATCTACGAATTTCTTTGCAACGCCTTGGTCCACTAACCAAGAAAATCCACTAGCTGCCTCAGTTGTGCGATCCCCTGGTGCTCGCGAACCAACTGTGAGAATTCTTGGAGCTAAGTCTCTTTCAAATATTCTCTTTGCTTCGCGCAATCTAGCTTCCAATATTGGGCTCGGCACGCCATCAAACTGCGCTGCTCCTAAAACCACAATCGCATCGCTCTTTACTGGTTCAGTGTGATTAGCGGTATACCAAACGCGGCCGCCAACATATAACGGCAGAACAATTACTACTAATAAGACAGTGGCGATTACGCGCTTAATTATCTTAAAAATTAGAAACAAAATTAGCCACCTGAAACTGAATCATCAATTGTGATTTCTGGTATTTCAAATGGATCATTTAGCCAACCATCTGGAAGGTGCACCGGGCGACCATGGCTGGTTCTACCTCTTGGTGATTCACCAACTTCAACTGGATACGGTTGATCTTCAAGTTGGCCAAGTAGATATTCCAATTCGCCAAGTGAAGCAACCATTCCAAACTTACTGCGAAGCTCGCGCGGCACCCGGAAGCCTTTGAGATACCAGGCCATGTGTTTACGAAGATCTCGCATTGCACGACCTTCGGCCTCAAAAAATTCAATTAGTAATTGACCATGTCTAAAGATCACATCACGAACTTCAAAGAGTGATGGCGTAATTCGAGAATCCGAACCGCTAAATGCCGCAACTAGATCACCAAACAACCATGGTCGACCCAAACATCCACGGCCAACAACAACGCCAGCGCAACCGGTTTCATTCATCATTCGAACGCCATCAGCACCAGACCAAATATCGCCATTGCCTAATACCGGAACACCAGTTGGCGCAAGGTGTTCGACAAGTCGAGAAATTGCAGACCAGTCAGCTTGGCCTTCATACATCTGTGATGCAAAGCGCGAATGCAGCGCAACCCAAGCAACTCCGGCATCTGCTGCAGCCTTGCCAGCAGTTAAATAAGTTTCATTCTCGGGATCAATTCCGATTCGCATCTTTACAGTAACTGGAACACCAAAGGGCTTGGCTGCATTTACTGCAGCTGCGACTATCTGTGAGAACAATTTCTGTTTAAATGGCAGCGCCGATCCACCACCACGTCTTGTAACTTTCGGAACTGGGCAACCAAAATTCAAATCAATATGATCAGCTAAATTCTCTTCCATCAATAACTTAACGGCCAATCCAGTCACATTTGGATCAACTGCATAAAGCTGAACCGATCTTGGTGTTTCACCAACCCCTGGTGTAATCAATCGCATCGTCTCTGGATGTCTTTCGATTAAAGCGCGTGCAGTAACCATTTCAGAAACGAATAAACCAGCACCTTGTTCACGACAGAGCGTGCGAAATGCCGAGTTTGTAATGCCCGCCATTGGCGCAAGAACAACCGGTGTATTTAAAACCACCTGATTATTCTCGAATTGGCCATTGGCAATTGGAAGAACCAGTGGTTTATGAGATGTGGTTAGCAACCCAACAACCGTGGCGCGAGCCAATTTTGAACTTGATCAATACTGATTCGCTCTTGTGCCATTGAATCGCGTTCGCGGATTGTGACTGCGTTATCTTCTAAAGTTTCGAAGTCGATTGTTATGCAATATGGAGTTCCGATTTCATCTTGGCGGCGATAACGTCGACCAATCGCACCAGCATCATCGAAATCAACTGACCAGTTCTGGCGAAGTTGTGCAGCTAAATCACGTGCTTTAGGCGATAGATCAGCATTTCTAGATAGTGGAAGAACTGCAACCTTGATTGGAGCCAAGCGGTAATCCAATTTCATAACGGCCCGCTTCTCCATCTCGCCTTTAGCATTAGGAGCTTCATCTTCGGTAAATGCATCCATCATGAAGGTGAGTGCACAACGATCAACACCAGCCGCTGGCTCGATTACAAATGGCACCCAACGCTCGTTCTTCTCTTGATCAAACCACGATAGATCTTTACCGGATGCAGCGCCATGTGCCTTCAAGTCGAAATCAGTGCGGCTTGCAATACCTTCAAGCTCGCCCCATTCGGTTCCGTTAAATTCAAATTTGTATTCGATATCAACTGTGCGCTTTGAATAATGTGACAACTTCTCTTTTGGATGTTCAAATAAACGAAGACGATCCGGATTAATCCCTAGATTCTTATACCAATCTAGACGAGTATCAATCCAGTATTGGTGCCAATCTTCATCGGTGCCAGGCACTACGAAAAATTCCATCTCCATCTGCTCGAATTCACGAGTCCGGAAAATAAAGTTTCCTGGCGTAATTTCATTTCTAAAAGACTTTCCGATTTGGCCGATACCAAATGGTGGCTTCTTACGTGAAGTAGTTGCCACATTCTCAAAGTTAATAAAAATTCCTTGTGCAGTTTCAGGACGCAGATATGCCAGGCCAGATTCATCCTCGACTGCTCCGAGATAAGTTTTAAGTAGACCCGAGAATTGTTTTGGCGCTGTGAACTTTCCTTTATTGCCGCAGTTTGGGCAATTAACTTCAGCCATTGATTCTGGCTTGCGCTTATTTTTTGCTTCGAAAGCTTCTTCTAAATGATCTGCGCGATATCGCTTGTGGCACTCGGTGCATTCGGTTAGCGGATCGGTAAAAGTTTCTACGTGACCTGATGCTTCCCAAACTTCGCGGGCGAGAATTACGCAAGAATCTAAACCAACAACATCTTCGCGGCCTTGAACCATTGCACGCCACCATTGGCGCTTCACATTGTTCTTTAATTCGACTCCCAGTGGGCCGTAATCCCAAGAGGCGCGAAGTCCGCCATAAATTTCTGATGAGGGGTAAACAAACCCACGACGTTTTGCGAGGCTAACTATTGTTTCTAAACGATCTGCGGCCATTAAATTCTCCATCCGGCTGGCTGTCGGCGAAAGGCAACGAACGTTGCAATCGTGGGCCAAGTTTAACGCCCTGATACGCCTGAATCTGGCCTTTAATATGGAAATGATAATCATTCCCATTTTTGTGATATTGTCCCGACATGAACATAGCCATCGCCCTCGCAGCGCTTACCGCATTATCAACTTTTGCAGGCGGGGCCTTGGCCCTGAAAGCAAAGGACCGCCTTCATCTAGTCCTTGGACTGTCAGCCGGACTTTTACTTGGTCTTGTTGCATTTGATCTATTACCTGAAGTTTTTGAACTTGGGAGCCAAGAATTCTTGCATGCCCCAGTTGTTTCAATTGCTCTGATTGGTGGCTTTTTACTACTTCACTTCTATGAGCGAATCTTTGGTTCACACGAACCAGCTGAATCAGATTACGGTCATGACCACGAGCATTCACATAACTTTGCAGGAGCCTTTGGTGCAATCGCAATGGGTGGCCACGTTTTCCTTGATGGTTTGGCCCTTGGTGTTGCATTTAAAGTCAGCACTGATTTAGGACTTGTTGTTTTTGTAGCTCTACTTGTTCACGCATTTAGCGACGGACTCAACACAGTTTCCTTCATGATCAAATCTGGCCTCTGGGGAAAGAAGAGTGTTGGCTTACTGGGTATCGATGCCTTGGCTCGCATAAGTGGAGCCGCTCTTGGTAGCACCCTGGTCTTGAGCGACAATGTAATTGCAATTTATCTAGCCGCATTTTCCGGAATTGTTATTTATCTTGCGACATCACATATCTTGCCTGAAGCACACTCTCGTCATTCATCACGACTGACAATGGTTGCAACTATTTCGGGTGTATTAATTATGTGGGGCTTAGTTGCATACCTGCATTCCGGAGATGCTCATAACCATGGCGCTGGCCAAGAGATACACCAAGAAGATAAGCACGACCATGAAGAAGAACACGCTGATGAAGATGAGCACGACCATGAAGAAGAACACGCTGATGAAGATGAGCACGGCCACGAAGAGAATGAATAAATCTGATCTTAAATTGATAGCAGTTCTTGAGCGAACTGGTGGATTTGCAAGCGCTCAAGAACTGCATCAAATCCTGCGCCGAGAAGGCGATGGGATTGGTTTAACAACTGTTTATCGCGCCCTGCAATCACTTGTAGATGACAAGATTGTGGATCTTCTTCGTCGCGAAGATGGTGAAGCAATTTATCGTCTTTGCGGAGACAACCATCATCATCACTTGGTGTGTAAGAGCTGTGGCGATACCGTTGAAATCGAAGGCGGAGCTATTGAAAAGTGGGCGAAGACAATGGCTGAAGAATTTGGTTTCCGCGAAGTTGGGCATACAGCGGAGATCTTCGGTATCTGCTCCAAGTGTTGATTTAAGCTTTGCCGAATCTACGATCGCGTTCCGCATAAATTTCAATTGCTTCCCAGAGCGTATTTCTATCAACATCTGGCCAGAGCACATCCATGAAAACCATCTCGGCATAAACCGATTGCCATGGCAAAAAGTTAGATGTTCGCTGCTCGCCTGAAGATCGCAAGAACAAATCAACATCGTTCATCTTGGGATTGTATAAATGCTTGCTAATTAATTTTTCAGTTATTTGTCCAGGCTTTAACTTCCGTTTTGCTACTTCGGTTGCAATCTGAGTGACCGCATCAACTAGTTCGGATCTTCCACCATAATTTACGCACATGTTTAACGTTAAAATTTTATTCTTCTTTGTAAGCTCTTCAGCTTCTTGCAACTCACTTATTACACTTCCCCACAATCTCTGTGGCCGACCAACCCAGCGAATTCGAACACCGAGATCATTCATCTCATCACGTCTTCTACGTAGAACATCGCGATTAAAACCCATTAAGAATTTAACTTCCTCTGGTGAGCGTCGCCAATTCTCAGTTGAAAATGCATAGGCGCTTAACTCTTTTACACCGATTTGGATTGCACCTTGCACAACATCAAAGAGCGCTGCTTCTCCCGCTTCATGCCCTGCGGTTCTTGGTAACCCGCGCTTCTTTGCCCAGCGACCATTTCCATCCATGACAACTGCAACATGGTTTGGAATTTGTTCGGGCTTTAACTTTGGGATTGCCATAGTTAAATTCTCTCAACAAGAGGCAGACTTCGTAAACCCCGTTCAATGTGCCACTGCAAATATGCTGCAATCAAACCCGAAGCTTCGCGGCGCGAACGGAGATCACTTTCAACCGCGTTGTTCCAATCTCCGGTCATCAGGTTGGACATCAGTTCCAAAGTTTCCACAGATGGCGTTGCTGCGGCTGATGGTTTGCAAGTTGCACAAACACTGCCGCCACCGACAAGCGAGAAATACTTGTGTGGGCCAGGTTCATCACATTTAGAACATGTCGTCATCGATGGCGCAAAGCCGGCAACACCAAGTGAACGCAGAAGATAGGCATCCAAGATAAGTGAAGAATCGTATGTTCCATGTGCAAGGGCGCGGAGTGCACCTACGACTAAGTTGAATTGTTGTAGTGCAGGTTCGTGCTCATTTTCCGTAAAGCGTTCTGCTGCTTCAAGAATTGAACTCGCAGTAGTCCAATTTTTGTAATCCATGGCAAGGGCATCACCAAAGTTTTCAATACCTTCGGCCTGCGTGACAATGTCGAAAGTTTTGCCAGAGTAAAGCTGAAGATCGACGTAGGAAGTTGGTTCTAGTCGGGCACCAAATTTAGATTTTGTGCGACGAACACCTTTTGCTACGGCGCGAAGTCGGCCATGTTCTTTTGTGAAGAGCGTGATTATGCGATCTGCTTCCCCAAGTTTCTGGGTGCGCAGCACAATTGCTTGATCACGGTAGACGGCCACGGTGGTTACCGTAGCGATAATTACGAGCGAAAGCCTCGATTTACAGCAGACACGACGGCCTTAAGTGAAGCCGTAGTTGTGCTTGGGTCGATACCGACGCCCCAGTAAATTTGGCCACCAACTTCACATTCGAGATAAGCCGCGGCCTTTGCGTCACCGCCAGCTGAAAGTGCATGCTCGTAATAATCTAGAACCCGAACGTTTGCTTCTGGTAAATAAGCATTCATAATATTTACAAAGGCCGCAATTGGACCGTTGCCAGAACCGCTGAAATCTTTTACAACACCCTCTTCAAGTAACTGAACAGTCAGCTGCGCATCTTCATCAAGATTTGATGATTGTGAAAGCGCCTTCAATTTAAAGCGGCCCCACTTATTCTGCTCGGCAGGCAAGTATTCATCTTCAAATATTCGCCACAAATCAGCGGCACTGAATTCGCCACCTTGTTCGTCGGTATGGTTCTGAACTACTTGGCTAAATTCGATTTGCAGACGACGTGGTAAATCTAGGTGGTAATCGTTCTTCATTAAGTAAGAAATTCCACCCTTGCCGGATTGGGAATTAACTCGGATAACGGCTTCGTATGAGCGGCCAATATCTTTTGGATCAATTGGCAGATAAGGAACTGCCCAAGTAATTTCATGAACATGCTTTCCTGCTTTTTTTGCATCTTTCTCTAAATGCTCGAACCCTTTTTTGATTGCATCTTGGTGTGAGCCAGAAAATGCAGTGAATACTAAGTCGCCACCATAAGGATGTCGTTCTGGCACGCGAAGCTGGTTGCAATATTCAACTGTGCGGCGAACTTCATCAAGATCAGAGAAATCAATATGTGGATCAATTCCATAGCTAAATAGATTTAAACCAAGGGTTACTAGGCAAACATTTCCGGTGCGTTCACCATTTCCAAATAAAGTTCCTTCGATGCGATCTGCGCCAGCCATGTATCCAAGTTCGGCGGCAGCAACACCGGTTCCACGATCGTTATGTGGGTGAAGTGAGAGCACGATGGAATCGCGATACTTCAACTTGCGATGCATCCACTCGATTGAATCGGCATAAACATTTGGGGTTGCCATTTCGACAGTTGCTGGCAAATTAATAATCGTCTTATGTTGTGGGGTTGGCTTCCAAACATCATTGACGGCGTCACAAACTTCTACTGCAAATTCAAGTTCGGTTCCGGTATATGACTCTGGTGAATACTCGTATGAAACGATGGTTCCAGGAACGGTTTTTTCGTATTCCTTGCATAGCTTTGCACCTTCAACTGCGATCTGCTTGATACCCTCTTTATCTAAACCAAAGACAACCCGGCGTTGAAGCGTTGAGGTTGAATTGTAAAGATGAACTACCGCTTGCTTGGCGCCCTTAATCGATTCGAAGGTGCGGGCAATAAGTTGTTCGCGAGCCTGAGTTAAGACTTGAATAATTACATCATCCGGGATCAAGCCATCTTCAATAATCTTTCGAACAAAATCAAAGTCAGTCTGTGATGCACTTGGGAAACCAACTTCGATCTCCTTGTAACCCATTTCAACAAGCAACTTAAACATCGCAAGTTTGCGAGTGGAATCCATTGGATCGATAAGTGCTTGGTTGCCATCGCGAAGGTCTACTGAACACCATTTTGGCGCAACATCAATGCGCTTGGTTGGCCAGGTCCGGTCCGTTAAATCGACAGGGATAAATGGCGCATACCGATGGATCGGCATTGTGGATGGCGTTTGCTTTGGGAAGTTCATAACTCCCCAAGATTACCGCAAGTTATAGGACTGGCAGATACCGGTTTAATTCGTAGGCGCTTACTTGGCGGCAATAATCGGCCCACTCGGCCCGCTTATTGCGTAGCACATATTCAAATACATCCGCACCCAGAGCTTCACGAACCAGCGAACTTGTCTCCATCGCGATGATCGCTTCCTCCAGGTTTGTTGGAAGCAATTCCGGATTCTGCGTTGATTTAAGTTCGTATTTCTCTTCAATACCTTTTAGACCAGCGGCCAAGATAACTGCAAATGCTAAATAGGGATTGCATGCCGAATCTGGTGAACGAACTTCAACTCTGGTGCTGTTCTCCTTCTTCGGTTTGTAAGCCGGAATTCGAACTAGTGCACTTCGGTTGTTGTGGCCCCAATCAACAAGTGCTGGCGCTTCGCCGCCGCCACTTAAACGCTTATAAGAATTGACCCACTGGTTTGTGATCGCGGTAAATTCGCGTGCATGCTTCAAGATTCCTGCGATAAATGATCGACCTTCTGCCGAAAGTTGTAGGTCTGCACCCTCTTCATGAAAGGCATTCTCTTCACCTTTAAATAGTGAGAAGTGAGTGTGCATTCCAGAACCAGCATGGCTAGTAAATGGCTTTGGCATAAACGATGCATGGAAGCCTTGATCAAGTGCAATCTCTTTAATTACATGGCGAAATGTCATGATGTTGTCGGCAGTAGTAAGCGCATCGGCATCGCGCAGATCAATTTCTTGTTGTCCAGGTGCACCTTCGTGATGTGAGAACTCAACCGAGACGCCCATAGCTTCTAGCATTGTGATTGCTTGGCGACGGAAATCATGTCCAACCGCAGAAGGTGTTTGGTCGAAGTAGCCAGCTGAATCAACTGGGATTGGGGCTACGTTATCTTCTGGTGCATTTTTAAATAAGAAGAATTCCATCTCTGGATGTGTGTAACAGGTGTAACCCATATCTGCGGCTTTGCGCAGAACTCGCTTCAAAACATTTCTTGGATCTGCTGCTGACGGGCTTCCATCAGGCATTGCAATATCGCAGAACATTTTTGCGGCACCAGGATTTGCAGTGCGCCATGGAAGAACTGTGAAACTTGCGGCATCTGGTTTTGCCAACATATCTGATTCAGTTATACGGGCAAAGCCTTCGATTGATGAGCCATCGAAACCGATACCTTCTTGAAAGGCGTTCTCTAATTCAGCTGGTGCAATCGCAACTGATTTTAGGAAGCCGAGAACATCGGTAAACCAGAGTCGGACAAATCGAATGTTGCGCTCCTCGAGGGTGCGCATTACAAATTCTTCTTGCTTACTTATTTCATCACTGTGGGAAGTCATGCCCCAGATACTGCCAAAGCCTTGTTACGGGATTGTTACAGACCGTGCGCGGTAGCCACTGCCTCATACATAATTTTGCCTTCATGCACGTTCAATCCCTTGGCAAGACCGGCGTCATCAGCGCAAGCTTTCTGCCAGCCCTTATTTGCAAGGGCTAGTGCATATTTGATTGTGGCATTGGCCAATGCAGCAGTAGAAGTTGCTGGCACGGCGCCTGGCATATTTGCAACGCAGTAATAAAGTGAATTGTGAACTTTAAATGTTGGATCTGAGTGTGTTGTTGCCTTTGAACCTTCAAAGCAACCACCTTGATCGATTGCAACATCAACAAGAACTGATCCCGGCTTCATCTTCGCAACAAGGGCATCGCTCACTAATTTAGGAGCCTTTGCACCATGAACTAGAACAGCGCCGATTACTAAATCTGCATCCAGGCATTGCTCTTCAATTGCAAAAGCTGATGAGGCGATTGTTCGAACTTGACCATTGAATAAATCATCTAGATAGCGCAGACGATTTAGATCTAAATCTAAAATTGTTACATCGGCACGCATGCCATGTGCAATTGTCGCTGCTGAAACTCCAACGACTCCGCCGCCAAGAACTACAACCTTTGCAGGTGCAACTCCAGGAACGCCGCCGAGTAGAACACCACGGCCACCTTCTGGCTTCTGTAGCGCAGTAGCGCCAACTTGTATCGACATCCGGCCAGCAACTTCAGACATCGGAGCAAGAAGTGGGAGCTGACCATTTACTTCAACAGTTTCGAATGCGATCGCAGTTGTGCCAGATTTGATTAAAGCATCGGTGCATTCGCGTGAAGCCGCTAGGTGTAGATAAGTGAAAAGTATTTGGCCCTTGCGCATCTTAGGATACTCAGGAGCAATTGGCTCTTTTACTTTAAGAATTAAATCAGCTTTAGCCCAAACTTCATCTGATGTAGAAATAATTGTTGCACCAGCGGCAACATAATCAGCATCAGTAATTGCTGAACCAAGACCGGCAGATGTTTCAACTAAAACACTGTGTCCCGCTTTCACAAGTGCGTGGACTCCAGATGGAGTAGCAGAAACTCTAAATTCGTTGTTTTTAATCTCTTTAGGAACGCCAATAATCATGGAAATAGGTTACTCGCTAAAGAGGGCGGCACAAACCTTTGGATGTAAATCTTTTCGCATTGTGGCAAAACTCTCAGGCGGCCAATTTGCCGCATAAACCCGATGTAAAAGTAAGGCCAACGGATAACTCTTCTGATCTTCAAAGGCCTTCGCTAATGAGGCTAATGCGAGTTCGCCTTTACCCTGTTCGTAACTTATTGCAGAGTGCAGCGCAGCAACCGGTGCAATTTGTCCGCTTGGCGCAATTTCTAGCAGCCACCGCCACATTGAACTAACGGTTTCAATGTTTTCGGAAGTTGTAAATCCCATTGCATAATCCCTAACTTGTAAGTCCGCCAAGCGCACAAAAACTAGCGCTAGCAAAGCTTTGTTCTTACAAGTCCCAGTTCGCGAGAACTCTTCTACTAAATCATTAAAGGCTAGGGCCCCGGCTCTTTGAAGTAGTTGAAAACCATCGCCCTCATAATCAATTTCAGACACCATTGAGACCAATTCGTTTAATTCAACATCCATTAGCTCATTCATTTTTCTTCTCTCTTTTCAATAGATTTAATTTGAATATTTTGAGGGCGCACTTACGACATTAACTTCGGTATACAAGGTCTGAACTATTGCGCCGCCGCTAACTTCACTGGTTGTGCCAGATGCCTTCCAAGTTCCGCCCCAAGTTATTTGTAGCGAAGCTGCATATTTTCCGGATCGGGTATAAGTGTGAGTAATACTCTGATTTGGGAAGGGCGCTCCCCTAGTTGTGGAAGAAAGTTCTGTTCCATCACCGAAATTCCAGAGATAAGTAGGTGATAAATAAACGGTTATCGGAACACCAAGCATTACGACTGAAGTTTTGAAATTGGGTGGTGTTGTTGTCCAGAAATTAACCGGGACTTGAACTAAGGCGCTTGTTGCGGGTTGATGATGAATCTCTTTCATCGGTATTAGCTGAGCCAATTGATCTGATAGCGAGAGTTTTACAACAGGCTTTGGAGTGTATTTCTTTGGAACGATTGCAGTTGCCACAGGCCTAGGTGTATATGGCCGTGGCGTCCAAGTTCTAGTTGGAACTGGTTTTGGAACTGGTTTTGGTGAGGTGCTGCTGCCATTTTGTTTGGCGGTGATGATTAATTTGCCAGTTTTTGGATCGGTATAAACCTTTACGCAGACTTTGGTCTTGCAATTTGGTGCAGCGCTGGCCGGAGTTACGGATATTAAAAGCAGTAGGGCTATGAGTATTTTAAATAGAGGCACCTGCGCAAGATAGAACTCCTGAGAATTAAGCAAGGGATAGGTATTTCTAAATTGTGGAAAGTGCGCAGGTGTGTAAATCTAGAGCCGTGGCACATAGAGATGGTGATGGTTGGGTCGAGTGTGTCTGTGGCAATCGTCATTGGGGCTTAAATGGTGCAGCCGGTTTAATGCTGGTTCGTGACCGCACAATCTTGTTACAGCATCGCGCACCCTGGGTTCATAACGGTGACACTTGGGGTATTCCTGGTGGCGCACGTGATTCGCATGAAACCCCCACTGAAGCCGCGCTCCGCGAAGCCCATGAAGAGATTGGAATTTCTACAAAGTTAGTGGATCCAATTGAAATCTATAGCGACAAACACGAAAGCTGGTCGTATGACACTGTCATTTCAAAAGCCCATAAAGATTTAGTTGCTCACGAGCAGAACGATGAATCACTTCAAGTCGAATGGGTTGCTTTCGAAGATGTTGTTAGTAAAAACTTACATCCCAGCTTTGCAAAAACTTGGCCAATTTTACTGGCCCGCCTCGAGATAATCTTTATTTAATCGCTTCAAAGAATCGCGGATTACTGCGCCATCACTTGTGCGCCAAAATGGTGGCATCGAATTTAACAATACCGAGCCATATCGTTTTGTAACAATACGTGAATCTAAAATTGCAACGACTCCGCGATCATCAATTGATCGAATCAATCGACCGGTTCCTTGCGCTAACAAGAGCGCAGCGCGTGGCAATGAGACTTGCATGAAACCACTTCCACCAGCGGCATCTGCTTCGGCAGCGCGCGCACTCATGACTGGTTCGTCAGGTCTTGGAAATGGAATTCGATCGATTGCTACAAGTGTGCAGGATGGACCTGGAACATCGATTCCTTGCCAGAGCGAAATTGTGCCGAGCAGGATTGATTTTGGTTCTTTTGCAAATCTTTCGACCAAAGTTCCGACGCTATCCCCACGCTTCTGCGTGATGATTGGAATTTCTAGTTCAGCCAATACTTTTCGCAAGTATTCATCGGCCATCTCGACACCGCGCCAAGAAGAGAAGAGTGCAAGGGTGCGGCCACCAGCTGCATCAATTAGCTCTGCAAGTTCGGTGAGTGCCTCTTTGCTTGGACCATCTCGACCTGGTTCTGGAATATGTTTTGGCAGATACAACGCACCTTGCTTTGCAAAATCAAAGGGCGAACCAACATCCAACATCTGCACATTAGCGGGGTCAATCTCGCCAGCTTCAAACTCATCTTCCGAATCTTCATCATCAGATCCACCAACAACAAAGCCAATTGATTTAGCAATTGCATCGAATGATTTACCGACCGACAGCGTTGCACTTGTTGCGATGACTGGAGTATCAGTTAATAAGTTGGCTCGCAATACCTGCGATACCGATAGCGGTGCCAGATAGAGCGTGGAAAAAGTTGGCTCAAACCACATAACTTGATGGCCACTTGGCTTCAACATCTTGGTTGCAGTTTGTTGCACCTCATTTGTTGCGCCCTTTACTCGGGCTCGCTCGGCCATCGAATCTGGATCAATCACATCAGAATCAGCATTTATAAGTGCAACCACCGCAGCAGATGCTTCTTTAACTTTACGAATAGGTGCTTCTAATTGCGCAGGTAGTTCTGGCAACCGACCAGCTTTTGTCGGATCATTTCGAACATCGGCAGCAAAATCATTTAACGCATCAGCAAAATTGTCGGCTGCCTTAGCAAATGCATCGGATGCTTTGCCAGGTAAATGTTTCTTCGCCATCTTGGCCGCACGTTCGACCCTTGCGACCGTAAGTTCTTCAGTTACTGCTTGCGTTGTGCGATCCATAAATTCGTGAGCTTCATCGAGAATCACCGCATCGCGTTCGGGCAAAATTGGATGTGAATCTACAATTTCAATTGCAAGTAGCGTGTGATTTGTTACGACCACATCAGCGGTCTGAGCTTTGGCTTTTGCATTTACCGCAAAACATTGAGATCCATAAGCACAATCATCTTTACCAATACATTCACGGCCAGAAACTGAATTTGCATACCAAACCCGGCGATCAACATCGGGTGCATCATCGCGGTCACCAGATATTCCTGGTGTTTCGGCCCAGGCCCGCAGCCGTTTCGCATCTTTTTCCAGAGTTCCGATTTCCAATAAAACTTCTCCATCTGGATCCGCTTCAGCGCTATTCATTTTCTGCAGACATAAATAGTTTCCGACGCCCTTATAAACGGCAAAAGTTAATTCGCGCCCAAGTTCTTTCTCTAGCGCGCCTTTAATTCTCGGTAAATCTCGTTCAACCAATTGACGTTGCAAGGCAAGTGTTGCGGTCGCTACTAAAACTTTCTTGCCATGAACAAGTGCGGGGACTAAATAGGCAAGTGATTTTCCGGTGCCAGTGCCGGCTTGAACTAATAAGTGATGTCGATCAGATAACGCATTTGCAACTGCTTCAGCCATTGCAATTTGGCCTTCGCGCGGTTGGCCACCAATTGCCTCAACCGCAGCATCTAAGGCTTTGCGCATCTTTTCAAGCATTTGAAATCACTAGCGAACCATATCGGCAAGCGCTGACGTTATTTGAGATGGTGCTCGGTTTCCACAAAACGAATGGTGCGAGATTTTCCACGCATCACAAGTGATTGGCTGACCGCACCAAATTGTGAATATTTCACGCCCTTAAGCAATTCGCCATCGGTAATTCCAGTTGC
The DNA here is from genome assembly GCA_044352485.1 of Candidatus Nanopelagicaceae bacterium. Classification (GTDB taxonomy): domain Bacteria; phylum Actinomycetota; class Actinomycetes; order Nanopelagicales; family Nanopelagicaceae; genus AAA044-D11. Next base: position 793 of record JBILDT010000009.1, on the reverse strand, counting down.
GGCCATGAATACATCTTCAGAATTCACCAGGTCTTTAGTCGTATAAACCTGATCTAACTTATATCCAGCAGCAATTGCGCTCTGCTTTTCGGCATCATCTTTCGGGCGCAATAAGCCTTGGATTACTCCCCCCAAACAAATCATTGCCGCTGCAGTAATTACACCTTCAGGTGTTCCACCAATTCCCATCAACAAATCAACCGAGGTATTTGGCCGGGCCGCTTCAATTGCAGCAGCTACATCACCATCTTGAATGAATTTAACTCGGGCACCCGCTTCGCGAATATCAATGACTAATTGATCGTGTCGGGGCCGATTCAAAACTACAACTGTTAAATCACTGACACTGCGATTCTTCGCTTTTGCAACTGCCTGCAAATTAGCTTTCACCGGCGCCGTGATATCGATTTTATCTGCTGCTTCTGGGCCAGTGACAATCTTGTTCATGTAGAAAACACCTGATGGATCAAACATCGTGCCGCGCGGGGCGATTGCGATAACGCTGATTGCACCATTAGAACCATTTGCAGTTAGTGAAGTTCCATCAATTGGATCAACAGCAACATCGCACTTAGGCCCAAGACCGTTTCCGACTTCTTCACCATCGTGCAACATCGGCGCATTATCTTTTTCACCTTCACCGATAACTACAACGCCAGCCATATCAACTGTGTTTATCAGAGAGCGCATTGCCTTTACTGCCGCGCCATCAGCTCCATCTTTATCACCGCGGCCAATCCACGGTGCGGCAGCAAGTGCAGCGGTTTCAGTAACGCGAATTAGCTCTAACGCT
>JBILDT010000008.1:0-18167 GCA_044352485.1 Candidatus Nanopelagicaceae bacterium | reverse complement strand
GCAATTGCAAGCCCGTCACCTGCTCTGGCTGCATCCGTGATGTGACTTCCAACTAGCCCTGCGATTGTTCCATCGCCGCGAGCCAGTAAATCTCTTGCACTATCTGGGTTTCTAGAAATTTCTGCTTTGGCCTGTCGAACAAGTGCGGTTCCCGAAGCATATTGCTCATAACAGCCACGAATACCGCAACCGCATAATTCGCCATCTGGAGCAACTCGCATATGTCCAAATTCGGCGCCAGTTCCATTTGCACCACGAAGCGGTTTGCCATCGACAATTGCCGCGCCACCAAGTCCAGTTCCAACGGTAATCATTATTACATTCTCTTGACCCTTACCTGCGCCATAAACGCGTTCGGCCCAAGCTGCACTATTTGCATCATTTTCAACGATTGAATTAATCCCACAAATTTTATTTAAGGCCTGCGCAATATTTACACCATCCCAATCTTTTATATTGGGCGTACCTAACATTGTTTGGCGATCAGATGAAACTAAGCCTGCGGCAGAAATTCCTATATTCTCGGTTTTATGGGTGGTAAGTAATTCTGTAACGACATTTGCAATTACCCGATTAAGGGCATCTCCGCCTTCTCGCGGCGTATCTTCTCTAAAGGTGCGGAGGATTGAACCATTTGTATCGACAACTCCACCAAGAACTTTTGTTCCACCAATATCAACGCCAATCGCTAAACCAGAACTAGCTAAACCAGAACCAGCTAAATCAGAATTAGCCAAATTAAATTAGCCTTCGAGTTTAGTTTTTAATTGGTTAAGTGCAAGATCAATTGTTGCGCGCTCTGCTTTCTGGCGCATCATTGCTGGAACTGGCATTGAAAGTGCAACCGTTAATTGGTATTTCACAGTTGTTGTGTCATCGCCATTATCTGCTATTTCGTATGTTCCAGACATCTCAGTAAGTAATTCCGCATCATCAAGTGCGAAGGAAATTTCAGCTGGGGATTTGCTCCAGTCGTAATCCAAAATCACTCTATCTTTCATGACACCGGCATCAATCGACATCTTTGCTTTCGTTGCGCGGCCACTTGCATCTTTATCTTGGACCTCAACGCTCTTAATCGCAGTTGACCAAGTTGGATAAGAAGCAAGGTCGGTCAAAACTGCAACTACCTCGCCGATTGGGGCTTCAATTGTTATCGAATTCTCAGAAATGTCGCTCATGCGCCAAGGTTACCCGTAAATTCTTTAGATGACATCTTCCAAAAGTGGCCGCCTCGGCGATAGCGTTCACCTTATGGATCAATACACAGTACCGGCAATCGTCCCGCCAGCTACATCTGGCAATCTCTCTGACCTTGTTGCAAATCGCGCAGCAAATGAACCTAACCGAATCACGCTATCCCGTCCGCTTGGCGAAGGATGGCAAGGGGTTACTGCAAAAGAATTCGATAGCGAAGTTCGAGCAGTCGCTAAGGGTCTAATGGCCGCAAATATTGCAGTTGGTGATCGCGTAGCGATTATGGCCAAGACTAGATATGAATGGACAGTTTTAGATTTTGCAGTTTGGTATGCCGGCGCTGTTTCAGTTCCAATTTATGAAACTTCAAGTGCCGAGCAGGTCGAATGGATTCTCAATGACTCTGGCGCCGTAGCAATCATTGTTGAAACACCAGCAATTAAAGAAGTTGTAGCGCCAGTTTTGACATCTGCTTGTAAGAATATTTGGGTTATTACAGATGGCGCTCTCGATGAACTTGCAAATCTAGGAAGCAAGATTTCAGATAGCGATGTTGAAACTCGCAGAAATCAACCTAATCCAAAATCTCTTGCAACCCTTATTTACACATCAGGAACAACTGGTAAACCTAAGGGTGTTCAACTTACACACGGGAACTTTCTATCCGAGTGCGGAAACGTAGTCCAAGGTGCAAGTGATTTATTCTTGAAGCCTGGTGGATCAACTCTCCTATTTCTACCGATTGCTCACGTCTTTGGTCGCATGGTTGAAGTTGGCGCAATTACGGCTGGTCTCCATCTTGCACACTGCGGAGACATAACCAGACTTCCAGCAGACCTTGGCACATTTAAGCCAACCTTCGTTCTGGCAGTTCCAAGAATCTTCGAAAAAATTTACAACGGCGCTGAAGCCAAGGCCGAAGCTGCTGGCAAGGGTTCTATCTTCCGCAAAGCTGCAGATGTTGCCATCGCTTACAGCGAGGCGCAGGATTCAAAGAAGAAGAGCCTTGGATTAATAATTAAACATGCCCTCTTCGACAAACTTGTGTATTCAAAGATTAGAGCTGGAATGGGTGGCCGAGTTGAAGCTGCAATCTCTGGTGGTGCGCCGTTAGGTGCACGTCTTGGACACTTCTATCGCGGTGCTGGTGTAAATGTTTTGGAAGGTTACGGCTTAACTGAAACAACCGCAGGTGCAACACTAAACCTTTCTTCAGCGCAACGAGTTGGATCCGTGGGACGCCCACTTCCAGGAACAACTGTGAAGATTGCCGAAGATGGCGAAGTATTAATCAAAGGTGACATCGTTATGAACGGTTACTGGCAGAACGATGCCGCTAATAGCGAAACCTTTACTAGCGATGGCTTCTTCAAGAGCGGTGACCTTGGAACACTTGATCACGCAGGCTTCCTCTCAATTGTTGGACGTAAGAAAGAGTTAATTGTTACTTCCGGCGGAAAGAATGTTGCTCCTGCCGTGCTAGAAGATCGAGTCCGCTCACACCCACTAGTAAGTCAATGCATGGTCGTTGGTGACAACAAGCCATTTATCGCAGCGCTAGTGACAATTGATCCAGATGCAATTAAGAATTGGATTACTGCGAATAAGAAGGAGGGCGCAACCATCGCCGCGCTTACCAAAGATCCAGATTTGAATTCAGTAATTCAAACTGCGATTGATGAAGCAAATAAGGCAGTAAGCCGCGCAGAATCAATTCGTAAATTCACGATCTTGCCAACTGACTTCACAATTGCTGGCGGTCAGCTCACTGCAAAAATGTCAGTCAAGCGACATGTAGTTGCTGCCGAATTCGCAGAGGAAATCGAAGCGCTCTTTACGTGAAAACCGCTCGTGGCCTACACGACGAGATAAGTGAAGAGTTAAGCAATATTGGCAATGGTTTAGATGTCCTAGCCGGACGGAACGAGTGCGGCACGGAGCATCGGGCCTTCTTGCGAGAGATAAGGTCGAAGGTTTCTATCCTCTCCGACCTGCTTAGCGCTGAAATCCCTGCTGTTGATGAGACTTCTAGAACTATTTTCTCGATCGAAATTCGCCGAGAAATTTCTGAAATCAACCAGCAGCTCGACGCTGATAACTCTGCCGAGGAGATTCTCCTTTTGTTAAAGGAGCTACTCGGCTTTCCGAAGTATTTCCTGGAGCAGAGCAAGGAGAAGCGACCAACTCTTACCCCACTCTCAAAACGCGAGAAGGAAGTTCTGCTGCTCTTACCGCGGGGCTTAACCGCGAAAGCTATGGCCTCAGAGCTATTCCTAACTGAAGCGACGATCAAGAGTCACCTAGCAACAATTTACCGAAAATTTGAAGTTCGAAACCGCACTCAGGCAATTGCCATCGGCGTCGAAAACAAAATTCTAACCTTCTAAAACTTCCTTAAACTTGCTCCCCCAATAATTCCAATTCCAATTTTCAACTGCCCAGATTCGACCGGCGCTTCCAAATTCTTCGGCCAGATCTGGGTTATTCAGGAGCAAAATACAGGCCTTTGAAATCTCATCAATATCATTTCCATCTACGACAATTCCAGTCTTATTGTTGAGCACTGCATCAGGTGCACCGCCAGAGTTTCCGGCGATTACTGGAAGTCCAGATGAACTCGCTTCTAGATAAACGATTCCTAAACCTTCGACTTCAAGCCCACCTAGCCGTGATCTTGATGGCGCGACAAAAACATCTCCAAGCAAAAAATGTTTTGGAAGTTGGTCATATGTAATGCGGCCAAGTAACTTCACATCGTTCTCTAAACCAAACTTTCTAATGAGCTTCCTTAGATGGGCTTCTCTAGGTCCGCTTCCCACAAATAAAAGTAGCGCGTCAGGAATCTCAACCTTAATTTTCTTCATCGCTTCGATTAGTCGATCTTGACCTTTTCGATGAACTAATCTTCCAACACACAACAAGGTCGGACGATTACCGATCTCATATTTCTCAATCAAGTCTGCAGGTTTGCCGCCGGGTTGGAAGAGTTCGGTTGAAATTCCTGGAGCAATTTGGACTAATGAAACTTTTTTACCCACGGAATTAGCAATAGCAGATTTTGTAAAGGGGCCAAGATAGGTAAGCACATCAGAAGAGTTGCCTATCCGGCGCATTGCTAAATTGAAAAGCGGTAACTTCGCCCACCAAACTTCGTGGCCATGAGTCAAGGCAATAATTCGTTTCGCTCCGGCGCGACGTAGATTGGGCGCCATCAGTGCGAGAGGTGCTGCTGCCCCAAACCAAATAGTTGTTGCTTCGTGGGCGCGCATTAATTCTTTTGCTCTGCGGATAACTCTGGGAGTAGGAAGCAAAACCTTTGATCGATCTCGATAAACAATCAGCCCGAACTTCCGCTTGAGCTCTTTATCAAAATCCAAACCGCCCTCTTGAGAGGAGGTAAGAATTACAATTTGAGAACCATCTAATTTTTCCAACAAGCCATGAATGAAAGTTTCAATACCGCCAGATCGAGGCCCCAGGTCATTTGTGACGAGAAGAATCTTTCGGCGGCTAGATTCGGGTGGCACCGTAGAAACTGAGCGATCCAAAGTTAGGTGTGAACTTCGAAATTTTCACAGTGGATCCAGGTCTAGTCGCATTCACCATCATGCCTTTTCTTATGTAAATTCCAACGTGCGAGATGTAGCGATTCTTGCCAAAGAAAACCATATCTCCCGGCTTCAACTGATTAAGTGATATTCGTTTTCCATATCGAATTTGAGCTGCTGCTGAATGCGGAAGTGATACTCCTGCGGTTGCAAATGCTCGTTTAGTTAAACCACTGCAATCCCAGTAGGTCAGACCAGCGGCACCATAAACATAGCGATCACCTATCTGTTTGATTGAGAATCGCAAAGCTAGAGAGCCCCGCCCTGAACCCAGGTTTGATTTTGCTGCTGTTGCAAGAGATTTTTTCTTGTCCGCGCTCTCGGCCCTACTGTTTAATCGTGCTAGTCGTTCGCGCTCGGCTTTTGAAAGTGAATTAAAAAGTTTCTCGGCCGCAGCTAACTTATTCTTCACCTCTTTCTCCTGAGCCAAGAACCGCTCCTGGGCCCGCTTGGCTAAAGCCAATTTGTCATTCACTGTCAATGAGGTTGCAGTGAGGCGTTGTCTCGCAACGCTATATTGTTTTAATTGCATAGATTGTTTTCTGGTAACAGACTCTAGGGATCCTGCTGCGGATAAGAAGAGACTTGGATCTGAGGAGAAGAGCAACTCAAGGCTGCTACTTAGCGCCCCATTCTTATATTGCTCGTTGGCAATTGCACCTAGTGAATCTTTAAATTTTGCAACCACGGCGGCATCCGAGGCGGCTTGGCGCTGAACTGACTCGAGCTTGCGGTTCAGGGCGGCATATTCAACCTTTGCCTGCTGGGCTGCTTCGCCGGCCGCTGATGCCTCCTCTTGGAGAACTCGTATCTTCGTTCGGACATCGTTTAGTGAGGGCGCGGCGTTAGCGCTTGAAAGTGGAAGAAGCGAGATAGCCAGCGCCGCAGAAAGAAACTGTGCCGCTGATCTCGTCAATTTCATTTGAGAAGGGTAACCAATTGCAAGGTTTGAGTTCAAATATTCGCGAAACTACGCCTGATTCACGGCCTTTTCAAAGCGTAATGGCGGAACTAAGCCCTTATCTGAGAGGACCGAGAGGGCGCTGATTTGGCTTTTCGAGATTTCACTCGCAGGTGCTGCGGTGATATTTAGTAGAACAGATACAACGCAATCTCCACATGAGATATTGCGCATGGTGCAAGTTTGGCAATCGATCATCATGTAAAAATGATAATTGGCCCCACTGACACTACGGTTTGCCCATGAGAGTTCTGGCTAACTTGGTGTTGGGAAGCGATGGCAGCACAACCCTAGATGGCAGCTCGAAAGCTTTGAGTTCCGCCAGCGATCGAAAGCGATTTCACGAACTTCGGGCCCTGGCCTCGGCAATCCTAATTGGGGGCAACACCGCTAGAACTGAACCTTACGCATCTACTCCGGTTCCCCTCGTAGTAATTACACGCTCTGGCGAAATCCCTGAGAGCGTTCGATCTAATCCGAAAGCGCAAATTTGGGAACTCGACCCGGTAAGTGCAGCTAATAGAGCCGGCGAAGAATTTGGTGGAAATATCTTGGTTGAAGGCGGAATGCGTTTAGTCCAAGAGCTGCTGATAGCCAATCAGATAGATGAGCTTTATCTAACGCTAAGCAACAAATCTGGCGGCGAGAATGTTTACGATCTAAGCGCTCTGACTCGGGATTTCACAGTTGAATCAAGTGAGAAAGTAGATGGTGAAACCTTCTTAAAACTTATTCGAAATTAACCAATTGAGATTAATGAAACTCCAGCCACTGCAAAGAAAATTCCTAGGTATTGAACTTTGTGTAGACGTTCCTTCAAGAACTTAAAGGCTAGAAGCGATGTCACAATTGGGAATAGTGCACCAAATACCATTGCGACTGAGACTAAACCTTTAGTCGTTGCAACACCGAGTAATAAATTCGCAGCAAAGTCTGTCATTCCAATTACAACCAAAAGCCAGAGATCAGATAATCTGAAACCACCAACAGTTCTAAAGCGAAGTGCAATAAGTATGCACATGGAAACTGAAATAACCCGCATCGATGTCATTGTCATTAGCGAACTTGTCTTTGATCCTTGCGCCATAAGTGTTAAGGCAATTCCAAAGCCAAGTGCCGCACCAAGTCCATAGAGAAGTGGCTTGATTGGTAGGCCACTAACAATGTCCGGCCCCGAAGCGCAAAAAGCACCCAGTAGTGCAATGCTCATTCCTAAAATTTGAATTGCAGTTGGGCGCTCACCTGAGATAAATGCAAAAGTTAATGGAATCACAGCGCTCATCGTGCTTATTGGAGAAACAACTCCCATGCGCCCAGTTGCTAGTCCGGAATAAAAAGAGACAAGTCCAAAAAATCCTGCGATGCCGGCGCCAGCTGCTGGAAGTAAATATCCATCCCAACTTAAATTCGGTGCAATATAAGACCCAGTTGCAACAACTAAAACAATTCCAGTAATCAAACCAAATGCTTGAGATACGCCAGTAACCGCAATGGCTTTAAACCGCTTAGTCATATTTCCGGCTAGATAATCTGCAGTCCCCCAGAGAATGCTAGAAAGTAGCGCGAGTATCGAAGCCATTGGAGGAGGTTAATACATGCCACCTCATTTATTGCTCGCGCCTTCACCTGATAGCTCTGGCAACGCCTTACCATTTTCACATGGCCGAGAATTTTGATGAAATTATTGCTCAAATTCGCGCTATCAAGCCTCGGGTGGAAATCCTCCTAGAGGAAGTTCCGGCTCCACAAAAACTTGCACCATTCGCATTTGCGATGACTGCCGATGTTTTAGAAGATGCCGCAACCGGAAGATTTGTTCTTCTTCATGATCCAGATGGTCAAGAGGGCTGGTCCGGAAACTTCAGATGTGTAACTTTCGTAAGAGCTGCAATTGATAACGAAATGGCAGCCGACCCCATGCTCTGCAACATTGGTTGGACCTGGTTAATGGAATCACTCAAAGCAAATGGTTGTGATTTCACAGCGCCAAGCGGAACCGTAACTAAAGTTGCTAGCGCTTCATTTGGAACGCTCGAGAATTTGGAAGAAGATAGCGAATTAGAAGTCAGAGCTTCTTGGACGCCAACCTCTGGCGGAAATATTGCTAGCCACATAAAGGCTTGGGTCGAACTTTTAGAAATGTCAGCAGGGCTCGCACCAATTCCAGATGGTGTCACCCAGCTAAGTCGCAGTAGATAATGGCAGAACCACTTCTTGCACCAATTGGTGGCGTTCCAGCATTAATTGAGACCTCAGAAGATCTTGGTGAAGTTTTTTCGCAGTTGAAGTCAGGAAGCGGACCAATTGCAATTGATGCCGAACGTGCATCTGGTTATAAATACTCAGCCCGAGCTTACCTAATCCAAATAAAACGCAGAGGCGGCGGTCTACATTTAATCGACCCAATCGCAGTTGGTGAAAGCCCATATTGGGTAGAGATGAGTGAAGCCTTTTCAGATCAAGAGTGGATTATTCATGCATCAACCCAAGATCTTGCCTGTCTTCGCGAGGTTGGAATTGATCCCAAAATAATTTTTGATACCGAATTAGCTGGCCGGATTGCAGGTTGCGAGCGCGTTGGCCTAGGCCCACTTACCGAGCAATTACTCGATGTAACTCTTGCAAAGGAACACAGCGCCGTAGATTGGTCGCTTCGTCCGCTGCGCCCTGAATGGTTAAATTACGCAGCCCTTGACGTTGAACTTCTAATTGAACTTCGCGATGAAATTGAAAAACTCTTAATTGCTAATAAAAAATTGGAGTGGGCGAAGCAAGATTTTGCGGCAATCTTGAAATCACCTCCCCCGCCACCACGAAAAGACCCCTGGCGCCGGACCTCTGGGATTCACAAAATCCGAGATCTCAAAGCCCTTGCGATAATTCGCGCACTCTGGGCCGCACGAAATGAATTCGCAAAAGAAATCGATGTAGCCCCGGGCCGAGTATTTAACGATGAGACCCTGGTTTTGATTGCGACTAAGCCGCCTAAGGGCTTTGGAGATTTCAAGAAAGCGTTATTGCGCAGGACTCGATTAACTTCGATGCCATTTGAAGAGTGGTTTGCGTTATTCGAAGAAGCCCAACTCTTGGAGGGCGACGAACTTCCTAAATTGCGGATGCCATCTGAAGGTTTGCCAGCGCCAAAGATGTGGCAAACACGAAATCCTTTGGGCTATGCACGCCTTACTCATGCCCGAGCCGCTGTTATTGAATGTGCCGCTGAAAACTTCATGCCGGCCGAGAATCTAATCTCCCCGGAAGCGGTTCGAAGAGTTTGTTGGCCAACACCCCCAACCGAGATTTCTGATCGCGTAAGATTCGTAACTGCCGAATTGGCTGAGTTTGGGGCTAGAAGTTGGCAGATTGAGCTCATAGCTGCGCCGATAGCGGCCATATTGGGCGAAATAGAGCCACTGATCGTCGAAGTGGTTCCAGAAGAGGTTCCAGAAGAGGTTCCAGAAGAGGTTGAGGAATAAACAAAGTGTTAAGACTCAGATTTTTTAGACAGTTTGCCCTCCTTCTCGTTGCTGCACTCATGACATCTTTCTCTCCCCAAAGCGCAGTCGCGAAAGACTCCTTGATCTGGGATAAATTGCAAGGAAAAAATCCAAAGGGTTACGTGTTGTTGATGCGCCACACACTTGCGCCCGGAGTCGGCGATCCACAGCGATTCCGCCTGGGTGATTGCACTACCCAGCGCAATTTATCTGATGAGGGTCGCCAGGATGCACGTGATATCGGAAAATGGTTAGAGCAAAGAAATTTGAAGATTCATAGCATTGAATCAAGCAGGTGGTGTCGGACAAGAGAAACTGCAGAATTACTCGGCATTGGAAGAGTAAAACTCAACAAGAATCTTGATTCACTTTTCCGGGAATCCGATCTGGAAAACCATAAGCAAACTATTGAAACAAAGAAGCGAATTGTTAGCCACCGAAACACAAGAGGTTTGCTAGTTCTTGTTGGACATGCAGTAAATATTTCAGCAATCACCGGCATCACTCTTGATTCTGGCGAAGGCATATTGGTCCGTGCAAATGCGCAAGGTGATATTGATCTGATGGGATTTTCACCAAAGCCCTAGTTCTCGATAAAGAGCAGCTTTCCGCTATCTGTCGTAGCCACAATTTGACCAGCGCTACTAATTTCTAGATCGCGAATCCGTTCGCCCACATCAACTTTTAGGACTTGGCCAACAGTTCTTCGATCTTTGAGTTCAATGAAAATAAGTGACGTTTCTATCAAGGTTCCCATAACTAATTGTGATGACCAATTGCCCCAGCCATTTCCTTCTGGAAGCAGAACCAACTCGGTTGGTGCAACTGATGGGACCCAATACTTCAGAGGCTTAACGTATCCATCGTGACTTCCTGTTGCTGTGGGCTTTACATAATCGCCCGCTGAATAAGGCTCGCCATAAGTTACTGCTGGCCAACCATAATCTTTTCCTTTTGAAATTAGATTAAGTTCATCCCCGCCTCGAGGCCCATGTTCGGATGCATATAAATCACTTCCGATTAAAGCAATACCTTGTTGATTGCGATGTCCTGAAGAAATTTTCTCAACTTTGGAGCTGCTGACCTTAAATACCGAACCTAAATCGCCTCGGGCCTTAACGCTATTAATCTTGGTAAAACCTAAATCGCCCAAAGTTAAATACACGCTCGACTTATCAATAACTTCGATTCGCCCTGCTGCATGTTGCACCGCTCTGACTGGCACACAAGGTTTGCTGGTGAACCAGATGCCATCTCGCTTTACCGCTGCTCTTTTATCCAGATCAATTTGGTAGGAGCCCAAGACCAGCGAGACGCATTCGCTCTTTCTGTCATAACTTGGAAATGAAACAACAACATCGACAAGATTCCCGCTCTGTGAAAGAACACCGATATCTGTTATTGCAAAACGCGAATCATCTTGCCGCTGATTCACATTCGCTACTCGACCTAGGAATTTTTCGCTCTTAGCTTTTGCATCATAAAGATAAAGCGCAAATCCTTGCTTGCCACCACCTAATAAATATTTGTCATTATCAAGCCGGGCAATCGCTGCCCCACGTTCTCCGCCAGATGATGTGACATGCGCTTTAGGCGTTTCAACGCTAGTGATTTTTAACTGTAAGTCATCCTCGACTGCGTCAATCCTCGCGCTAGTAATCGCACCAAGGATTAAGGAGGCAATAATTATTCCCACCCATACGATTACGTGGCGTTTCATGTGGGAAGTGTATTTAAGCTACTTGAGCATCTGACCAGGAATTGCACCCTGGGAATTAGCGCAGAATCAGGTATGGGTAAGGAGGCGCTTTCGCTGCTTCCAATTTAACCTACTGGCGAGTAACCTTACGGGAATACCAACCCTTAGTTAGTAGGAGCCCTAAATGAGTGAGCGCGTTGTCCTAGTTGATGCAGTTCGATCCCCCTTTGGTAAGGCCGGAAGTCTTTATGCCGAAACTAGAGCAGATGACATCATGGTTCGGACGCTTCGCGGTTTATTAGAGCGAAATCCAAAAGTTTCTCCGAGTGCAATTGATGATGTTGCAATTGCCGCCGCGACTCAGAGCGGTGATCAAGGCATGAACATTGGGAGAAGCGCTTCATTGCTCGCTGGAATTCCAGATAGCGTTCCAGGATATTCAATCGATCGTTGGTGCGCAGGTGCACTTACTGCAGTAACAACTGTTTCTGGTGCTATCGCAATGGGTCAATATGACATTGCAATTGCAGGTGGCGTTGAACATATGGGAAACCATCCGATGGGCGAAGGTATAGATCCAAATCCGCGTTACTTATCTGAAAAATTGGTTGATACCGATGCTCTACAAATGGGCATGACCGCCGAAAGATTGCATGACAAGTTTCCGCATCTAACAAAAGCTCGCGCCGATGCTTATGCGGTTTCATCTCAGAATAAAACTGCTGCAGCTTACACAGCCGGAAAAATCCAAAGAGATTTAATTCCAGTTGCAGTTCGTTCAGTCGAACTCGGTTGGGGCGTTGCAACCGTTGATGAACCTCCACGACCAGGAACAACCGTTGAAGGACTTGCTGCGCTCAAGACACCATTTCGAGCAATGGGAAATGTTACTGCGGGAAATGCGGCTGGTTTAAATGATGGCGCCACTGCTGCAATTCTTGCGAGTGAATCTAAAGCAAATGAACTTGGACTTGGAATTAAAGCGAAGTTAGTTTCTTTTGCCTTTGCTGGTGTTGCCCCAGAGATCATGGGATATGGACCAGTGCCAAGCACCATCAAGGCGCTATCTAAAGCTGGCCTATCTATTTCGGATATAGGTCTCTTTGAGATAAATGAAGCCTTTGCAATTCAGGTTCTCTCATTCCTGGATCACTTCGGGATTGCTGATGACGACGCTCGGGTCAATCAATATGGTGGCGCTATCGCAGTTGGGCATCCACTTGCCTCATCCGGTGTTCGTTTAATGATCAACTTGGCTCGCGGTTTTGAAGAGCACCCAGAAGTTAAATATGGTCTTACAACAATGTGTATCGGACTTGGGATGGGCGGCAGCATTATTTGGGAGAACCCACACTTCAATGGTTCAGGAAAGGCGACAAAATAATGAGCGATCTTAAGTTGCCAGAGGGCGCGCCCGAAGAGGTAGTAACAGCGGCCCATGTTCGCGAAATCGATCTTGCGCCATTCGGTCATACCGGAACTCTTTCGCTAATTACTTTAGATAACGGTTTCGACCACAATCGTCCAAATACCTTTGGCCCTAATTCTTTAGCAGCGCTAAATGAGGCAATCACTGTTGCAGAGGGCAGTTCATCAGTTGCAATTGCGATTACTGGTAAACCATTTATCTTTGCGGCTGGCGCTGATTTATCCGGAATCGCTTTCTTAAGCGATATCAAGCAGGCACAAGCAATCGGAAAATTGGGCCATGATGTGTTTCGTAGATTTGGTGAGAGCAAGAAGCCAACCTTTGCCTTTGTAAATGGTTTGGCACTTGGTGGCGGCCTAGAAGTGGCGCTTCATTGCAATTATCGAAGTGTTGCCTCGACCGCTTTCACAGGTCTGCCAGAAGTATTCCTGGGATTGGTTCCGGGCTGGGGCGGAGCAACGATTCTGCCTAAGCTAATCGGACCGGCAAATGCAGTTCAAGTTATTATTTTAAATGCATTAAACAACAACACAATGTTGAAGGCTAAGGATGCTCTTGCGCTTGGCGTTGCTGATGTCGTATTTGAACCTGCTGATTTCTTGGAGAACTCAATTAAATTTGCAGCTTCAGTATTAAATGGTTCAAAAAAGATCGAGCGAGCAGATCATACAAAAGATGAAGCGGCCTGGAACCAAGCAATTGCAGTTGGCAAAGCTGCAGTGACCAAAAAATATGGTGGGGCAGAAATTCCTCAAGCAACAAAGGCGCTTAATTTAATTGCTGCAGCTCGCACTAATTCCCTGAGTGCTGGCTTCGATGCCGAGGATGCTGAACTTGCAGATTTGGCTATGAGCAACCCACTTCGTGCATCACTTTACGCATTTAATTTAATTCAAAAGAAGCGCAAAAAAGTTGAGGGCGCACCAAAGCCTGCACTTGCCCGAAAGGTAACCAAGGTTGGCGTTGTCGGAGCCGGTCTCATGGCCTCCCAACTTGCTCTGATTATGCTTCGCAATCTTAAAGTTCCAGTTGTTATCACTGACTTAGATCAAGAGCGCGTCGATAAAGGTCTCGCCTATATTCGCGGCGAACTAGCAAAACTTGTAGAGAAGAAGCGCATGAGCGCCGAGGCTGCTGCACGTTTGGGCTCACTTGTATCTGGCTCTACCGATAAAGCAATCTTTGCAGATGCTTCATTTGTAATCGAGGCAATTTTCGAAGAGCTAGAACTTAAGCAGAAGTTATTTAAAGAGCTTGAGAAGATTGTTTCGGTCGAATGTATCTTGGCGACCAACACCTCTTCGCTCTCAGTTACAAAAATGTCTGAGGGTTTGGCTAATCCAGAACGCGTAATTGGATTTCACTTCTTCAATCCAGTAGCAGTCATGCCGCTTCTTGAAATTGCGCGAACACCTGCTACTGATGATGCAACAACTGCTACTGCCGTGAATATCGGAAAAGAATTGAAGAAGACTATGGTGATTGTGAAGGACTCCCCTGCCTTCGTAGTTAATCGTCTGCTTACAAGATTTATGGGCGAAATTACCGATGCAATCGATGAAGGCACCGCGCCAGATGTTGCGGATGCAGCTATGAAGCCACTCGGTCTTCCGATGACTTCGCTCGAATTACTAGGTTTAGTAGGACCCGGAGTTGCGCTTCATGTTGCTGAAACTCTTCACAAGAATCTTGGTGATCGCTATCGAATCTCACCAACAATGCAGGCCTTCGTTGCTCAAGGTATAAAAACTTTCTATATCAAGGACGATAAGGGCACATTGATTCCAAACCCTGCCGCACTAGCGCTAATTAAGGGTGGATCAAAGGCTTCAACATCTGAAGAAGTTCGAATCCGCGCACTTAAAGCTTTAGCAAGCGAAGCAAAGATGATGTTGGATGAGGGCGTAGTTTCTACTGCTGCTGAAATTGATATTTGTATGTTGCTTGGCTGCGGTTGGCCACTGCACCTCGGTGGAATTTTGCCTTACTTAGATCGTGAAGGAATAAGTAGCGAAGTTACCGGCCAGGTTTTTCATCCAGCGGGAGTTGCTTCGCTGGCATAACATCTCCGTTTATTTGATCCTTGAGTGAACTGCTCCAGGAAACTAATTGATGCGTAATGTTCTGAGCGGTTATTCCAAGATCAGACATGATCTCACCGCGCTTTGAATGCTCAATAAATTCAAGCGGCACACCAATTGAATGAATTGGAACATCGATTTCAGCATCTCTAAACATCTCAGAGATTGTGCTCGCGATTCCACCATGTCGAATTCCATCTTCAACGACAACAACTGATTTATAACGTTGCGCCATAGTTAGCAAACTCTGCGGAAGTGGCTTTACCCAACGTGGGTCAATCACGGTTACGCCAACGCCTTCGCGATATGCCTGAGACGCCGCTTCGACACAAATCTTTGCCATTGCGCCAACGCTAACCAGAAGAACATCTGCGCTCTCGCCACGGTATAGAACATCGATGCCGTCACGGCGCTCGAATGCCGGAATGTCAGCTCCTACCGGTCCTTTAGGGAAACGAATCAAAGAAGGTGCATCCGAAATACTCAGAGCTTCATTTAAAGTCTCGCGAAGAATCGCACCATCTCTAGGCGCAGCAACATGGAGGGTTGGGACAATTCCAGTTAAAGCCAGATCCCAAATACCGTGATGTGAAGGTCCGTCATCACCGGTTATGCCAGCGCGATCTAGAACAAAAGTTACGCCAGCTTTATGCAGTGCAACATCTAGTAGAAGTTGATCAAATGCGCGGTTTAGGAAAGTTGAATAAATCGCTACAACTGGATGTAGTCCAGTAAAAGCTAAGCCGGCTGCACTTGTTGCCGCATGTTGTTCGGCGATACCAACATCGAATGCGCGCTTTGGAAACTTCTCGGCAAATTTATCTAACCCAGTTGGTCCAAGCATTGCTGCGGTAATTGCAACTACATCACTGCGCTTTGCGCCGATTTCACAGATCTCATCCGAGAAAACACTGGTCCAGTTTGGTGCATTTTTTGCAACTGGCATTCCAGTCTCTGGACTTACGATTCCGACAGCATGGAATTTTTCCGCAGCATCATTAATTGCTGGCGCGTGACCGCGACCCTTTTCAGTAATCACATGGACCAGAACCGGGGCTCCAAAATTCTTTGCTTGCTCTAGCGCATTTTCCATTGCTTCAATATTGTGACCGTCAATCGGGCCAACGTATTTGAGCCCTAAGTCTTCAAACATTCCTTGTGGTGCGACGATATCTTTGATTCCTTTTTTAACTCCATGCAGAGTTTCATAAATTGGGCCACCGACAACTGGAGTTTTTTCAAGAACTCCCTTGCCCCAATCTAAGAATTTCTCATAGCCACTAGTTGTGCGAAGGGTTGAGAGATAAGTTGCAAGCCCGCCAATAGTTGGTGAATAAGAGCGTTCATTGTCATTTACAACAATCACTAGCTTTAAATCTTCGCTTGATGCGATGTTGTTTAGTGCTTCCCATGACATTCCACCGGTCAGTGCGCCGTCTCCGACAACGCAGACCACAGTCTTGTCGAGATCACCTTTGATTAAATTACCGCGGGCAACTCCATCCGACCACGAAAGTGCGGTCGATGCATGTGAATTTTCTACAACATCATGTTCGCTCTCAGCGCGATTTGGATAACCTGAAACGCCGCCACGTTGGCGCAACTTATCAAAACCTGCAATGCGACCAGTCAATAATTTATGAACATAGCTCTGATGGCCGGTATCAAAAATAATTGTGTCTTTTGGGGATTCAAATATTCGATGTATTGCAATTGTTAACTCGACAACACCGAGGTTTGGACCAAGATGGCCACCACTCTTTGAAACTTTCTCGACTAAGAAATCTCGAATTTCTGCTGAAAGTTCAGCTAGCTCAGGAAAAGAAAGCTTCACCAGATCAGATGGCGCGCTTATCTTTTCCAGATACTTTGACATCACCGTAGTCTAGAGCAAGCCGATATTTTTAGAGCAGTGAACGGAGCACATATTGCATGATGCCACCGTGGCGGAAGTAATCTGCTTCACCCGGCGTATCAATTCGGACCACCGCATCAAAGCTCTTATCGCCCGCAATAACCTTAAGCGTCTTTGGGATTCCCCCAGTATTTAGCGCTTCGATTCCAACCACTGCGAATTCTTCGTCACCGGTTAAGCCAAGTGATTCAGCGCTCTGGCCTGCTGGGAATTGAAGAGGTAATACTCCCATTCCAATTAAGTTCGAGCGGTGAATGCGTTCAAAAGATTCTGCGATTACAACTTTAACTCCAAGTAGCGCGGTTCCCTTTGCAGCCCAGTCTCGTGATGATCCTGATCCATATTCTTTACCTGCAAGAATTACTAATGGAATTTTTTCGCTTTGGTATGCCATTGATGCGTCGTAGATAGTTGCTTGAGCGCCACCATCTAGGAAGTTTTTGGTGAAGCCACCTTCTACGCCATCCAGCAGTAGATTCTTCAAGCGAATGTTTGCAAAAGTTCCACGAATCATTACTTCGTGATTTCCGCGGCGCGATCCATATGAGTTGAAATCTGCGCGATCGATTCCGTGCTCGGCCAGATATTTTCCAGCAGGTGAATCTGCTTTTATATTTCCGGCTGGTGAGATGTGATCAGTTGTAACTGAATCTCCCAGAACTGCAAGCACGCGAGCCTTCGAAATATCCTTTACTGGCTCTGGATTGCGTGGCATACCTTCGAAGTAGGGTGGCTTTCGCACATAAGTTGACTTTAAGTCCCATTCAAAGGTTTTTCCGGTTGGAGTCGCAAGTGACTTCCAACGGTGGTCGCCCTCAAATACAGTTGCATAATCCTTGGTAAACATCTCTGAAGAGATTGAAGAATTAATAACGTTCTGAATCTCTTCAGTGGTTGGCCAAATATCCTTTAGGAATACCGCTCTGCCTTCTTTATCGTTTCCGATTGAATCCTTTTCAAAATCGTGATCCATGGTGCCGGCTAGTGCGTATGCCACGACTAGTGGTGGTGAAGCCAAGTAATTCATCTTAATATCTGGGCTGATACGACCTTCAAAGTTGCGGTTACCAGAGAGAACTGCAGTGACTGCTAAATCGTTCTCATTGATTGCCTTACTTATCTCAACTGGAAGTGGACCAGAGTTACCAATACATGTGACACAGCCATAACCAACTAAGTTGAAGCCGAGCTCATCCATATAAGGAGTAAGGCCTGCACGGTCGTAATAATCAGTAACAACTTTAGATCCTGGTGCAAGTGTTGTCTTTACCCATGGCTTACTGCGCAGACCTTTTTCAACGGCCTTCTTCGCAAGCAGAGCAGCGCCAATCATGACACTTGGATTTGAAGTATTTGTGCAAGATGTAATCGAGGCAATAACAACTGCGCCATTTGATACAGATGTTTCTTTACCGTTAAGAGAGATATTGACTGCTGATTTTGCAGTCTTCTCTGTGAAGTAAGAAGGAAGTATTTTCTCAAATGAATCCTTTGAATCCGAAAGTTCAATTCGATCTTGCGGGCGCTTTGGTCCGGCGATAGAAGGAACAATTGTTGCAAGATCAAGTTCAAGAGTTTCCGAGAATCTTGGTGACTTATCTGGGTTGTGCCACAAACCAACACGCTTTGCATACTCTTCAACCAGAGCTAATTGACCTGCAGTGCGTCCGGTGAGCTTCATGTATTTAATTGTTTCTTCATCAATCGGGAAGATTGCGCAAGTAGAACCATATTCTGGAGACATGTTTCCGATAGTTGTTCGATTTGCCATTGGAAGCGC